>CAMPJQ010000195.1 GCA_946886925.1 uncultured Terrimonas sp. | reverse complement strand
ATTGTTATTGAATGGTGTATCCAAATGAAAGACTGATACTGGTTCCATAGTTTCTGCTTATCGCAACTACGTCTGTAGATCCCAGCTTCAGGTTTTTATTTTTATCTACATCGTGATAGAAATAAGCCCTTTTATTAAATATGTCGGATATATTCAACCGGATATCTCCCTTTCCCTTCAATACTTTTTTGGCTATTTGAAAATCCAGAAGCGGACGCTGGTTTTCCCATATTTCAGGCACCTGTTCATTTCCCACATATAAAATTCTGCGACCGATCTGGTTAAACAACAGCGTTGTGCTTATTCCTGCTTTTTCTATATCATACCGAAGTGAAGCGTTAATAACATAAGGAGATTGTCCCTGCATGGGCCTGTTAATTTTTACATTTGGATCATTGACTTTATTAAAGATGTAGGAAAGATTTGCCTGGAACGTAAAATTTCTCAATGCAGTGGTGAAATCGAGCTTCTTGCGAAAATCAAGTTCAATTCCATAACCGGTTGCTTCCTGTGCATTTAAAAAATTAAACGTATTGGTAGCAACACCCGACTGATTGAAATACAACTCTATGGGGTTTTTAAAATATTTATAGAACACTCCTACGGTTACCATTTCTCCGGCCCGCGGATATAGTTCATACCTCAGGTCAACATTCGTTACTTTGGTTCGTTTAAGGGAACTGGAGCCGATAACCGCCGCACCCAATTCAAAATCGTAAAAGGCAAAATTGGTAAGTTCGCGAAACTCAGGACGGATAATGGTTTGAGAACCCGATAAACGGATATTTGTTTTTTCATTCAGTTTAAAAGTAAAATTAACAGCAGGAAGCAGATCGCCTTGTTTGATATGCGCATGGCGCTCGTCATTTTGTTTTACACTACCTGCCAACTGGTCAAAATGCTCATACCTTGCGCCCCATACCACTCTTAACCACGATCTAAACTGGTTATCAAACTGAAGATACCCGGCATTTAAAATGCTATTGGCTAAATACCGGTATTGCTTACCGATGATTTCATCAAACTTAAATTTCCTAGGGTCACCGGCATCAAAATTCGCTTCATTAAATACATGATCCTCATCCTGTAAACGCAATGGAGATGTTCCGTCCACCAGGTATATAGAGAAAGGCCTTGAATCAAAAAGCCTGTCTTTTACCTGGAAGAGATAGCCTGCTTTTATGGTTTGGCTTTGCCCCAAAAGCCTGAACCGCTTCGCTACATCTCCGCCTGCATTATAGATATAGTCTGACAGCATGGAATAAAACACGCTACCCGTCTTCTGGGATTTGGATTCACCGATCAGCAAATTATATGGAGCATTGGGGTTTTCTTTAGATTGATTATACTGAACCCGGCGCTGCTGGGGTATATACCCGTCTAGAATATTAAAGCTGCCATACCAGTTTATTTTAGTGCCCAGGAAAGCGATATTGTGCTCTCCCATAAACTGGGTATTAAAAAATGTATTTGAGCGAAAAGCAAGTTCCCTGGCACGGATATTTTCTCCCAATACAGGGTCCTGCTCATAATCAATGCCGGTTCTTAAAGTGGTATAGTTCGAGGCATTGACATTGATTATGTTTTTAAAACTGATTTTATTATTCCTGTTCAGCTTAATTGAAAAGTTCGCCAGCACGCCTGCCAGTACATCTGTACTGTATTTGTGGCTGTTATAATCAAACAACAATGAACCCTGATTATTATTAAAACTATAGAACCCATTATCAAAATCCATATTCCGGCTCGAGCGGCTATAGGTTAGCCCAATGATCGCTCCAAAGTCTTTTTTGAAAAGCTTCGTGTTAAAACCGCCATTCAGTTGAAAAGATGCGTTGATGGGGGCGTTGCCCTTGTGTACAGACCAGTTAGTGGCTATTGTTTTGGCCAGGTGTGTTTTTCCCGCATCAGGTAATTCCTGGAAATTTGTTTTGGTTGGAAAATGACCAGGTAATGCTCTTGCTCCATCATCAATCCCTAACCAATCCGTACGCCCTCCTTTATAAGTATAAAAGTCCTTTCCAATGGTTTGTGTGTTAAAACCGGTGCCAGCCTGTATGGAAAGAAAATCAAATGAAGGGATATCTTTAGTATTTACCTGTACCAGCCCGCCGGCCCATTCGCCGGGATATTCAGGGACAAAGGCTTTGCTGATAATGATATTATCAATTATAGAGGAAGGGAAAATATCAAAGGAAAATGTTTTTCTGTCTGGCTCGGTAGTAGATAATTGTACCCCGTTTAAAAGCGCCGTATTATACCTGTCGCTTAACCCGCGAACAATAAGATATTTTCCTTCCTGTATACTGGCTCCGGGAATTCTTTTCAGCACTTCCCCTGTGTTTTTATCGGGCGAACGCCGAATGCTCTCCGCCGAAATAACAGAAACAACTGTATTTGTATTTTTTTGAAATGCGATAATTGAATTTACCGTTTCCCTCCGGGCATTGGTTCTGCTGGCTGTAACAACTACCGCTTCCAAATCCTTTGCTGTCGTCTCTATTATAATATTCAATTCGTTGGCGTTGCCTTCAACCACTTCTACCCCGTCAATATGCTTCTCTGCATAGCCCACTGCAGAAATAATTAGTGCATATGTTTTGTTGGGTGAAAGATGCAGGGTATAGCGACCTTCTATATCTGTAATTGTTCCGCCGGGAGCTCCTGAAATTTTGACAGATGCACCGGAAACGGGCTCGTTTTTTTCATTTAACAATCTCCCTGCCAACGGTATGGTTTGCGCATGAACAGATAAAAAGGATACCATGAAAATAAATACGGCACAGCTTCTAAGCATAGTTTGCATACCTGAATTTTTGGCAAAGAAATGCCTGCGGCGTTAACTCAATATTACGGCAGGGTTAACAGTATATAACCCTGGCATTATCATAATGTTAATAGGTGCATAAAATGTGGAACAAAAACAGGCATGTTAAGAAATTATTAACTCTGGAAATCAGGGATGATCAGAAAAGGATACCTTTACTTTTGCCCAAAGTTTCTGTTATGATCAATTCCATTATGAAGATCTTTTTACCTAAGGACCGCGTTTTTTACCAGTTATTTGAAGAAGTGGCTGTTAAAGTACTCGAGATGTCCAGGAAATTAAAAGAAGTGGTTCATGAACCGGATTACGATAAAAGGTCGGCAATAGCTTCCCAGATTGAAGAGCTTGAACATGTAAATGACGACCTTACTCACAAGATATTTACGGAATTAGGCAGAAATTTCATTACTCCTTTCGACCGCGAAGATATCCATTATCTCGCGTCTGCCTTAGATGATATTGCTGACTATATTTTTGCCTCATCCAAAAAAATTAAATTTTACCGCGTTAATCCCAATGATCAGGGCATGCAAAAATTTGCGGAACTGATTGTTCAGGCATGCGAGCATATTAAAACGGCGGTGCATGAATTGCGCGACATGAAGAACCTTCGCCAGATCACCGAATCTCTGGTAAAAATAAACAGTATCGAAAACCAGGCAGATGATATATTTGATATGAGCATTGAGCGCTTATTTGCTACCGAGCCAGATGCCAAGGAAGTAATAAAGAAAAGGGAGATTTACCAGGCCATGGAAATAGCCACAGACAAATGTGAAGATGCCGCCAATGTAATTGAATCTATTATAGTTAAATATGCATAATGTTTGAGAATTTGAAACTTTCAGATCTCCTCATTACCAGATTTTCAAACCAGGATGTATGACCTTATTAGTTGTAATTATCATTCTAGCTTTGCTTTTTGATTATATTAACGGGTTTCATGACGCCGCCAACTCAATAGCCACTATTGTTTCCACCAAAGTGCTCACTCCTTTCCAGGCAGTACTTTGGGCAGCTTTGTTCAACTTTGTAGCATTCTTTATTTTTAAAGATCATGGCGTAGCCAATACCATAGCCAAAACCGTAAAGGAAAGCTATATTACCCTCCAGGTGGTACTGGCAGGTTTGTCGGCCGCCATTATATGGAACCTTATTACCTGGTGGTTTGGGATACCCTCCTCTTCCTCCCATACCTTAATTGGCGGATTTGCAGGTGCTGCTATTGCTCATGCCGGCTTTTACGCGGTAAACGCCACGCCGGTATTACAGATCGTAGCCTTTATTTTTTTAGCGCCGCTTGTAGGTATGATTATGGCGTTTATCATTTCACTATGGTTTATTCATTCTTTCCAAAAAAGTATTTGGCCTAAGTTGTTTTCTATAGCTATTATAGTGATTACGATATTAACGCTCTCACAAATCATGGAATTTGATCCGGCTAAATTAAAATCGCACTACGAAAGTTATTTCATGAAGGTGATTTTTCATTCACACAATTTTAAGCTGGTGCTTCTCGCCTGTATCATATTCATAATGTGCATATTTACACTTTACCTGAGTAAGTTAAATGCCCACAGGTCTACTGTGTGGTTTAAACGGCTGCAATTGGTTTCTTCTGCTGCATTTAGTATAGGTCATGGTGGCAATGATGCACAAAAAGTAATGGGCATCATTACTGTTGCCCTCATTTCGCATGGCAGCATTCAATCCTTTGATGAAATGCCTTTTTGGGTTCCTATTGCCTGCTATACTGCAATAGCATTGGGCACATTAAGCGGGGGATGGAAAATAGTAAAAACCATGGGCAGCCGAATTACCAAGGTAACGCCGTTTGAAGGTGTTGCCGCCGAAACAGCAGGTGCCATTACGCTTTTTGTTACAGAGCATCTTAAAATACCGGTAAGCACCACCCATACCATTGCAGGGGCAATAATGGGTGTGGGGGCCACCAAGCGGCTATCGGCCGTACGCTGGGGTGTTACAGTTAACCTTCTATGGGCATGGATCATTACCATACCAATAAGTGCACTTATGGCAGCCATCATATACTGGCTTTCGCATTTCTTTTTCTGATATTTTAATCTGCTATACTTTAACCCGAAGTGGGTAACTTCGCCCGGGATAAAACCGGGCTATCAACAGCCTTTAATTTTCGACTCTTGTTCAGGTGAAGCATTTGCTACGGGCATTACAGAAAAAGACGAAAAAACACTGGCCGGAGCATTTGGGGTACAATATATTATTCTATAACCAGATCACTATTTTTCAAAAATGAAGGGAATTATTCTGGCGGGTGGATCGGGCACAAGATTACATCCAATTACTTATGCGATCAGCAAGCAAATTATGCCGGTTTACGACAAACCCATGATCTATTATCCCCTGTCAACCCTTATGCTGGCAGGCATCAGGGAAGTGCTTATCATTTCTACACCACATGATCTGCCTAACTTTAAAAAATTGTTTGGAGACGGCAGCCATTTAGGACTGCAATTTTCCTATGCTGAACAGGCAATTCCCAACGGGCTTGCACAGGCATTTGTAATCGGCGAAACATTTATAGGCAAGGAAAAAGTAGCCCTGGTATTAGGCGATAACATTTTTTATGGCAGCGGTTTGGGCCGCACCTTAAGCAATAATATTAATCCCGATGGGGGAATAGTTTACGCTTACCAGGTAAGCGATCCCGAACGATATGGAGTGGTAGATTTTGATGAAACAATGAAAGCGCTTTCTATAGAAGAAAAACCGGCAAAGCCTAAAAGCAATTATGCCGTGCCGGGATTGTATTTCTACGACAACGAAGTAATAAATATTGCTAAAAATCTAAAACCTTCGCCAAGAGGAGAATATGAAATTACAGATGTAAACAAGGAATACCTGCGCAGGGGTAAACTAAAAGTATCGGTATTAGACAGGGGAACGGCATGGTTAGATACCGGAACATTCGATTCATTGATGCAGGCATCTTTATTTGTACAGGTAATTGAACAAAGGCAGGG
>CAMPJQ010000194.1 GCA_946886925.1 uncultured Terrimonas sp. | reverse complement strand
TATCTTTTCTTTTTTATCGCCACTGGTGGGTGGCAGCATTACACCGGTAACCCCGCCGTATACCACAATAGATACTGTATCTACCGGCCGCAGGTTTTCAACTAATTTTCTAAAAGCCGACTTAAGCAATGGCAGCCGGTTGGGCATATCCATTGAACCCGATACATCTATCAGAAAAACAAGGTTGCTGGGAGAAATATTATTAAGATTAAGTTTTTTGGAAGTTACCTGTACAAACAACAATTGGTTCTCTTCATTCCATGGACAGGAACTCAATTGTGAACGAACGGTAAATATGCTGTCGCCGCCTGGTTCTGTGTAATTAAAGTTGAAATAATTCAACATTTCTTCAATACGAACAGCATCTTCAGGTACCTGGCTGTTCATATTAATAAAGCGGCGGATATTGCTGTAGGAAGCGCCGTTTACATTAGGCGTAATACCGGTAACAGGGTTACCCTCTGTTTTAACAAAACCATTCTCAACGAGCGCACTGTAAGTTTCGTCCGCAACAGATAATTTATGCCCCGGGAACGCTTTAAAGCTTGTGGTGAGTGATAACAGGTAATGTTTTTGAAGACTTGCCGTATAAGGCAACATTTTCATCGTAAGCTTTTGATATTCGGAAGTATTTACTCTTAATGAAAGCGGTTCATATCCATCAAGGGAAAGACTAATGCTGTCGGATTTTTTTGTGCTGGGAATGCCAAAGGCGCCACCTAATCCGCTAGAATGCAGATAACCGGTTGAATGGAGAATGATTTTTACATTCTGCAGGGGTGTATTTTTTCCATCAGCTATTTCCCCTCGTAAATAATACTGGGCGTTTACCGTTGTATAAAAACAGAGCCATCCCATTAATAAAGCGGCCTGTTTTATATGACGTTGCATGTTATAACAGTAGTTTTAGTACATCTAACGATATTGGATACATGATATTATTTCACAGGTTGCTATGCTTCTTCCTTTAGCTGGTATATCTCTTTTATATTTCTGCCCAAACCATCGTAATCCAATCCATACCCTACTACAAATTTATCGGGTATAATAAACCCGCGATAATCAACAGTGGTAGGATAAATGGTGGCTTCGGGTTTATGCAGTAAAGCGCATATTTTCAAGGAAGCCGGTTGCTGATGAAAAAGTTGCGGTAAAAACTCGCTCATGGTTTTACCGGTATCAATGATGTCTTCCAGTATAATAACATCGCGTCCGAATAAATCTATATCAAGCCCTATAGAAGTTACAACATGTCCCGAAGATTTGGTGCCTTTGTAGGAAGCCAGTTTAATAAAACAGATCTCGGCTGGTATATTCAGCACTTTAAAAAGATCTGAAGCAAACATGAACGATCCGTTCAAAATTGCAATAAACAAAGGTATTTTCCCTTTATAATCCTTTTCTAATGCATGAGCTATCTCCTGAATTTTATCAGCAATCGCCTGCTGGGAAATATAGGGCTGAAATTGTTTATCATGAATATGTATTACAGGCATGGATCAATTTTTATAAATAAGCAGTTCCTGTCCGCTGCGGATTGCATCATTCTGAAGCCTGTTCCATGAGCGAACCTGGTCTACTTCAACTCCATATTTCCGGGCAATGCCAAACAAGGTTTCCTTACTTTGAACAACATGCTTTACAGAAGAGGGTGCCGGCATATTAACTGCAGGCACAACTTGCTGTACTTTTGCTATTTCTGTTCCACTGATTTTATTTTCCACATTTGCTGCTGCGCGCTCTGCCGCATCTTTTTGCAAATAGAGCTTTTGCCCCACAACAGGTATTTCACTGCCCTGCAGTTGATTGTAAGCTAATAAGTTGTCTAACCTTATGGCCTCCTCCTGGGCAATATCATAGAGCGTTTCTTCTTTTGTAACCAGGTGAAACGGATTTGAACCCTGCCGCCTTTTACGTTGCAAAAAAATCAACTGGTCTTTGCGCACAATATCATCTGCTTCAGACAGTTCATTAAATTCGAGCAGGTGCCTGTATTTAACGCCGAATTGCTCAGCAATAGAAAGTAATGGAGTACCCGCAATAGCGACAATAACCCTGGTATCGTTTATCCTAAATGCTTCTTCGGGATAGCGCAAACGCAAAGCTTTAACCGGAGTTTCGGGTTCGGCGCTCCCACCTCCCTGTACTGCTGCAGAAATGACAGGTGTCGTATTGTTGTTAACAGCATACATGGGTTGCTCATCTTCCATTTTTCGTTTTCCCAAGGCTATCAAAGTGTATAGCTGGAGATCATAAGTCTCAATAAACTTCACCAGTTGCTGTGTATATTTTGGATTGGTAGCATAGCCGGCTTTCTTTAATCCCTTGGCCCAGTCCTGGTAATCTTCGGGATCCAACTGAAAAAGAAAAGCATAACGCTGGCTCCTTTTTAAAAAATCGGAATGATCCCTGTAAGAATCTTCGGCGGAAGCATAAGCACGGAAACATTCTCCTCTTTCATCATCATCATGATATACTTTGTTTCCGTTCCACCCGGTTTTGCATTTAATGCCAAAATGATTATTGGAACGTTTTACAAGATCACTCGCACCTGCCTGTGTTTCCAGAATACCCTGTGCCAGCTTAATGGAAGCAGGCACACCTGTACGCTGCATTTCCTGGATAGCCAGGAACTTATAATTATTAATATATTGGATAATAGCGGCGTTTTGCGCCGTTAAAGCGTTATAGCTTAAAGCGGCCAATATTAAAAGAATATTTACTTTCCTGATCATAGATTCGGCATTCTATTTTTTTAGAATCAGCATTAGCCCGTCTCTCACGGTTAATAATACCTGTTCTACCCTGTTGTCTTTTTTTACATGTTCGTTAAATGCATGAATGGATTTTGCACTTTTCCCTTCTATTTCTTTTTCAAGCACCTGGCCATGAAACAGCACATTATCGGCTATTATAAAACCGCCGGGCTTTAATTTCGGTAGTACCATTTCGTAATAATGGATATAATTCACCTTATCGGCATCTATAAAAACCATGTCCCAGCTTTCATTCAATGCGGGAATGATCTCCAGGGCATTCCCAACCTGCAATTTAATACGATCCTTTACAGCGCTTTTGTTAAAAAACTCAAGTGCTTTCGAGGCATCTTCTTCGCGCAATTCGATGGTATACAATATTCCTCCATCAATCAACCCTTCCGCAAGACACAATGCACTATAGCCTGTGAATGTTCCGATCTCCAATATGCGTGAAGGGCGGATCATCCGGCTCAGCATGGTCAGCAACTTCCCCTGTACCTGCCCGCTAAGCATATGCGCATGAGGATGCATTTCATTGGTATAACCCGCTATTTCCTGCAACAATTGATCTTCACTTGTTGTAAATTGCTCTGAGTAAGCCTGTGCAAGAACATTAAGTATTTCCACATCGCTCCTTTCGGCAAAGGTAAGGCCAGGAATTGCCAAATGCAATAAATCCATCTATCAACGAATCTTCTGCCATGAGATTGCCTTATTTTTCTTTTTCAACAGATTTGCCTCATTTTTGCGTAAAGATGGACTATGAACAACAATGAGCTCTTTATTTCTGCCGCCGAAGCTGTGCAATGCATACAATCGGGAAACCGCGTGTTTTTGCATGGCAGTGCGTCAACGCCCGCAACCCTGATAGAGGCCATGCAGAACAGGCATACCGAACTAAAAAATGTAGAACTGGTAAGCATTACCAACCTGGGAAACGTGGATTTCAATAAACCGGAGTACCGGAAAAGCTTCTTTTTTAATTCATTGTTCGTATCTGCTAACACCCGTGCGGTGGCAAACAGCAGTGAGGGGGACTATGTACCTATATTTTTAAGCGAGATCCCGCAGCTTTTTAGAAAATCCATATTACCCATTGATGTGGCACTGATACAGGTATCGCCACCAGATGCGCACGGGTATTGCTCCTTAGGCACTTCAGTTGATATTGCCCGTTCGGCAGTAGATACCGCCAAAATAGTTGTTGCACAGGTAAATCCCAATATGCCGCGCACACATGGAGATGGCTTTTTGCATACCAGCAAAATACATGCGCTGGTGTGGGATGAAACCAAACTTCCGGAGGTGGATTATTCTCAAAAAGTGAGCAGCAGCGTTGAGCGGATAGGACGAAATGTGGCATCTTTAATTGAAGATGGCGCCTGTTTACAAATGGGTATTGGCGTTATTCCCGACCAGGTATTAAAAAATCTTACCCGTCATAAAAATCTCGGCATACATACGGAGATGTTGTCGGATGGGGTTATACCGCTTATAGAAAATGGAGTGATCAATAACAGTCAAAAAAAATTAAACATTGGCAGATCTGTTACGGGGTTCATGGCTGGCACGCGAAAGTTGTACGATTTTGTAAACGACAACCCGGCTATAAGGGTAATGGACATCAGTTATGTAAACGATACCAGCAATATCAGGAAAAATCCCCGGGCAACGGCTATAAACAGCGCTATTGAAATTGATCTTACCGGGCAGGTATGCGCCGATTCTATTGGCACCTACCAGTTTTCGGGCATCGGGGGTCAAATGGATTTTATGCGGGGTGCTTCTTTATCCGAAAATGGGAAACCCATTATTGCTTTACCATCCGTTACATCAAAAGGAATATCCCGTATTGTGCCATTTTTAAAAGAAGGCGCCGGGGTTGTTACTACACGGGGACATGTGCATTGGGTAGTTACAGAATTTGGGATCGTAGATTTATTTGGAAAGAATTTAAAGCAAAGAGCAAAAGCGCTTATGCGTATCGCTCACCCCGATCACCGTGAAGCACTGGAAAAAGCATTTCACTCCAGGTTTAAATCTTAATTTGCATTTCATTTATTGCGCCAATGGGCGCACAGGGGAATATCATTATATGAACCATACCGTTTCAAAAAAAAACAGCATAGTCGTTACAGGTGCAGCGGGTTTTATCGGCAGTTGCCTTGCATCCTTTCTTAACAGCAGGGGCTTTGAAAATCTTATCCTGGTAGATGAATTTGAAAGAAACGATAAGTTCAATAATCTCCGGGATAAGAAATATACACACAAAATAGAAAGAGATCTTTTTTTTGAATGGCTGCATCAAAATAGACCAAACATTGATTTTGTTTTTCATTTGGGCGCACGTACAGACACCACTGAATTTGATTACGCGGTACACCAGCGGCTGAACGTGGAATATTCGCAGGATATATGGAATTACTGCGTGTTGACTAATACGCCCATTGTGTATGCTTCCTCTGCAGCCACGTATGGATCTGGCACCCTGGGCTATCAAGATGATCATGATATTGTAAATAAACTCGAGCCACTAAATCCATATGGTATTTCAAAAAATGAATTTGATAAATGGGTGCTCCGCCAGCACAGTGAGCCACCTTTTTGGGCCGGGCTAAAATTTTTCAATGTTTACGGACCCAACGAATTTCATAAGGGACGCATGGCCAGCGTGGTATTTCATGCCTTTAACCAGGTAAAAGAGAAAGGCTATGTAAACTTATTCAAATCGCACCGTGCTGATTATAAGGATGGCGAACAACTGCGCGACTTTGTGTATGTAAAGGATGTGCTGCATGTTTGTTTATGGTTGATGGAGAACCAGCCCGGCTCCGCACTCTACAATCTCGGCACTGGCAAAGCAAGGAGTTTTTATGACCTGGCCCTTGCCGCATTTGCGGGAATGGATATACCACCCGACATTCGTTTTATTGATATGCCGGAAGACATCCGCGACAAATACCAGTATTTTACGGAAGCCCATATGACCAAATTAAGAAATGCAGGTTACACCGATGATTTTTATAGTTTAGAAAAGGGCATTGACGATTATGTAAAAAAATATTTAATTACAGGAAACTATTATTA
>CAMPJQ010000193.1 GCA_946886925.1 uncultured Terrimonas sp. | reverse complement strand
TTGCTTAAGTTTAAGATAAGATCACTTTAAAAAATATCTTGTTACAGCAAAGTGGCATCCAGCGTAATATTGGTATTCAGCAATTTGCTGATCGGGCAATTGGCTTTGGCATCTGCTGCAGCCGCATCGAATTTGGCCTTGTCAATACCGGGCACTTTTGCTTTTAATACCAGGTGCGATGAGGTAATGGCGCCATCTCCTAATGTAATTGTACAATCGGTATTAATCTCATCTGCTGTAAAGCCTGCTTCATTCAGCACAAAAGCCAGCTTCATGCTAAAACATCCTGCATGAGCGGCGGCAATCAGCTCCTCCGGGTTAGTGCCTGTGCCATTCTCAAAACGCGACTTATACGAATACTGTGTTTTACTAAGTACAGTGCTTTGCGTACTTACTGAGCCATTGCCATCTTTGCCTGTGCCGTTCCATACGGCGGTTGCTGAACGTTTCATATTGTATTATTTATTTGTTACGAAAAATGCGATTTGTACCAGGGAAAAGAATTACGGATCGCAGAAATTAAAATACCAAAACAACAAATCATCAGGTCATTCGGGGTACTAAGTTCCGAAATCTTTTCGAGCCTTTGCTGTATAACAAATAATTTTACGTTTTTCGAAAACCAAATCGTTTTAAATGCCATCTGTAATTTCCAAACTTCCGGAAGTGGGTACAACCATTTTTACAGTGATGAGCTCCCTGGCAAAGGAATACAATGCGGTAAATCTCGGACAGGGCTTTCCGGATTTTACCATGAATGAAGAGTTGATCGCAAAGGTAAATGAAGCCATGCAAAAGGGTTATAACCAGTACACCCACATGAATGGTTACCTGCCGTTGCGTGAAGTGCTTGCAGAAAAGATAGCATGCCTGTATGGGTCGGAGATACATGCCGATACCGAAATTACCATTACACCCGGCGGAACCTATGCCATTTATACTGCGCTTACCAGTGTTTTGCGGCCGGGAGATGAGGTGATCATTTTTCAGCCGGGTTACGACAGCTATATACCCAATGTGCTCATCAATGGCGCTATACCGGTATTGATCCCTTTGCAATATCCAGATTATTCGGTTAACTGGGAAGCAGTACGCAAAGCCGTTACGCCACACACCCGTATGATCATGCTTAATTCGCCGCATAACCCAACAGGGGCCATACTTGGGGAGGAAGATATAGCAGCATTGAGAGCTATTGTTACAGGAACGGATATTTTTATTTTGAGTGATGAGGTATATGAACATGTAATATTTGATGAATTGCCACACCAGAGTATGCTCCGTTACCCCGATTTGCTGGAAAGAAGTTTCGTATGTTTTTCTTTTGGCAAGATCTATCACTGCACGGGCTGGAAGATCGGTTACTGCGTAGCGCCGGCCGCGGCGATGAATGAATTCAGGAAAGTGCACCAGTTCAATTGTTTTTCAACCGATACACCCAAGCAGGTGGCGCTTGCTTCTTTTTTAAAACAAAAAGACCAGTATGAAACGCTGGGAAGTTTTATACAGCAAAAAAGAGATTATTTTTTGCGACTGATGAAGGATACAAAATTTAAGATGCATAACTCCTACGGCAGTTACTTTATTCTGGGCAGATACGGTCATTTCAGCGATGAATCCGAAAAAGATATCGCCATCCGCATAAACAAAGATCATGGTGTAGCCACTATCCCTGTTTCCGCATTTTACCAAACACCTACCGATAATAAAGTACTGCGTTTTTGTTTCTGCAAAAAGGAAGAGACGCTGGAGAAGGCAGTGGAAAGGTTGAGGAAGGTGTAGTGACGGGTTTTATGCTTCATGGTACTGCGATGCTTCCGGAAGAAATAGGGCATAACATTATATACAGAGGCAACTACCGCCTCTCCCACACACGCACATAATCCACCTCCATCCGTTTGGGAAAGGTTGTGCTGGAAGGATCACCCCCGTTTTGTCCGCCGATAGCAAGATTCAGGAGCATATAGTGCGGTTGTTTAAAAGGATTAAACCCGCTGCCATCTTTGTTCACCAGTGAATCAACGGCTACTTTATTCAGCAGCGAATCATCCACATATAAAGCAATAAACTGTTCGTTCCAGTCCATACGCCAGGTGTGGAATTGGGCTGCCCAGGCGCCACCGCCCAACCCTTTTACAGATGTTTTGGTGGTGTGCCACTCCTGGTCATTGTTTTTACCGCGACAAACAATATTGGCCAGCAACATATCCCGGTAATATTCCATGATGTCAATCTCCCCGTTCCCGGGCCAGCGTTTTTCTATGCCGAGTGTCCACCAGGCGGGCCACATGCCGGAGTCAATATCAATACGGGCCCGCATTTCAAAGCGTCCGTACTGCCAGTGTTGCTTTCCCCTGGTGATGAGGCAGGAGGAGGTATAGTTGATGTTTTGCCGGTTTGTGCGCCAGTTATTGCTGCCAGCCTTATATAGTGGATTGGGCTTTTGTTCTCTTCTGGCTTCGATCAACAGCAAGCCGTTTTCGCACCGGGCATTTTCGGGCTGGTACCATTGCAATTCCTCATTGCGCACAAAACCTTTTTCGTAATTCCATTTTGTGGAATCGGGGAATCCGTTTATATCAAATTCGTCGCTCCATACGAGTTGGTAATTATCCTGTGTTTGAGATATTGCTGTGCTGTGAAATAATGCGACACATGCGGACAGGAATATACATCGGAGAAATTGCATAAGAATATGTTTACAAATTTCAGATTATTAAGATAAGCATATTTGGTTACCCTATATCCTGTTCAGCCATGCGGGCTTCAATTTCATATTTATTATTGCGGTATCCTTTTTTAATGGTTTCAATAGTATAAAGGGTAATAAAGGAAATGAACCCGTACCGCCTGAATTGTTCAACATGTTTCAGTTCATGTTTTACCCAACGGGTATCGTGCAAAAATTCCTGGGCGGTAGCATTGTACAGGTGAATGGTTTTACCCAGCGTAAAAGCCACATTATCTACGCCCAGCCACCAGGCAGCAATTTTTGCTTTCCAGGATCGTTCCTTTATTTTTATATTACTGGTATCCATCTGCGTTTATAACTGGTCCCATGCTTTAATAATTTCTTCTGCATGTTGTTTATTCCTGGGACGTAAAAATATTTTCCTGATCACTCCTTTTTCGTCAATTACAAAAGTAGTCCGGTGCAATCCCATATATTTTCTGCCATATAACTGCTTTTCGCCCCATACCCCGTACTTATCAATAACTTTATGACCCGGATCGGCCAGCAAATTAAACGGAAGTGTATATTTCTCTTCAAATTTTTTATGCGATTTTTCATCATTGGGACTTACGCCCAATATCTCAAACCCTTTTTGTTTCAATAAAGAAAAGTTGTCCCTTAAATTACAGGCTTGTATCGTACAGGTAGGCGTATCATCCTCGGGGTAAAAAAACAACACCAGCTTTTTTCCCTTATAATCGGATAAAGCAATTTTTTCTCCTTTCTGATTCTTCCCGGAAAAGGCGGGGGCTTTATCACCTTCTTTTAATGTAATCATATGAATGTGAAAATAGGAGAAATGTGGGAAATGTGAAAACTTGCCTGCCGGCAGACTGGTCTGCTAATTTGAAAATGAGAGAATGAGGGAAGAATTACAAGTTGCGGAAAGAGGTGAGGGAGCAAAGCACCAAGAACCTAAATCGCAAGAACCAAATAAAAATTGCGGAAGCCTGAAGCCGGAAACCCGAAATTCGAAGGGAAATGCCACAACGGCTGTCAGATCAGCTATGAGCTTTGAAAGCACCAGGAACCAAATCACAAAAGACAAATAAAATTCGAAATCCGAACCAAATTCAAAAACAAATTCAAAATTGAAACAAATCTCCCCTGCAACATGTAACCTGCAACCTGCACCCTGCAACTTGTAACCCTCTCCCCCCTACCTGCTGAAGGTAAAAATTTGTGCAGCCGTATTACCTGCTTCATCGGCTACACTAATTTTCAGCGAATGTTTTCCGGGGGCGCAGTGCTCATCAAAAATGTATATAAAATTCCTGGCCTTGTCGTTTGTAAAGCAAATCCACTTACCGTCTAATTCGGCCCTGAAATTTTTTATCCCGCCTAAATTATCTTTTACAGTAAACATCAGCCGGCTGGACTTGCTCATGTTCTGCCCGCTTTTAAACCCTACAGGAATAATTTTGGGTGCTGTTTCATCCAGCACCAACTGAAAGCTGCCAAAGCTGTTAAATTTCCCCATGGCCCATCCGTTCTGCCATTCCGGTTTTGATATTTCTTTTTTGGTTCCTGCAAACCGTTGCATAACCACTCTGGCTCTTTTATCCTGCAGTAGGCCGGAATCCGGCTTAATGCGAACAACAAGTCCCTCCTGGAGCGGAATGTAATCTGTCCCAATAGTATGTATCGCGGATACCACTACCGGGTTGGTGGAAACCGATCTCCGGTAAGCAATCTGCACAGCGTCGTATAAACCTCTTTCACCAATGTAAAATTCACAATCTTCGCTTCCTTCTCCCACATTCACCATAAAAGGATAATATATTTTGCCGGCTGGCGGTAAGGGCTTTGTTGCCGGCGGCTTATACTGAACTTTAAAATTCAATGCAGCCGTATTGTTACCGGCATCTTTTGTTTCAATGCGGATATTGTGTACAGTCCCTTCCTTTAGCCCGATCACCCCGTTTCCCTTTTGCTGGCGGTATACACTATTGATATAGCCCGGAAGTTCCGATAAATGTTGCAGATAGGGTCCACCGGTGGCTTTGGTTTTGTAATCAATATGCGCGTTCAGGTAACGGGTATCGTAGTAACTTATCGTATCCATTGTAAAACGGATCACTTCTTTGGAGCTATCATACAAAATGCCCTGGAAAATACCATTGTGGTTAGCTGAACCCGTTTGTGCATCATAGCTGCCTACTGCAAAACTTATTTTATCGGATGACACGGTGATGATTGAAGGAACTGCAATATATTCCTGCCCGCTTTTTTTTACAGCAATCATTTTGGGAGATTGTTCGTAAATGCTTTTGTTGCGGTCGTAAACGGCAAGACGCTGAATAACGGGCGGAACATTGTCGGCTATTGGAAATCCAAATAATATAGGGTTGAGGTTGGTATCCGTTGCGGTATTGCGTATTTCAAAATGAAGATGCGGGCCTTGTGAGCCACCGGTATTTCCGCTGTTGGCAATAAAAGCGCCCTTTTTTACAGGAAACATTTCCATGGGTATATCTAAGTAAACATTCCACGATTCCAGCTTGTATTGCTGTTCCTTTACGTATTGTTCCAGCTTTGGAAAGAATGCATTGAGATGCGCATAAACTGTCGTTAAACCATTGGGGTGATTGATATAAATAGCCCTCCCAAAACCAAAGGGTTCAATCTTTATTCTTGCTATATACCCATCGGCTGCAGCATGTACAGGCAGATTCTGAACATGATTGGTTTTAAAATCGAGACCCATATGATAATGGTTGGAACGGAGTTCACCAAAATTGCCGGATAAGCTCGCGGGAATATTCAGTGGCTTAATGAAATATCCTTTGGGATAAATATTGGGTAAATGCTCCTGCGCGAATGTGTGGAAACCGGTTAAAAGAAAAAAAACAAAAACACATCTCATCAATAAAGTAATTCTTAAGTATGGGTAACAAATCTACCTACGATTGGTTTAACAATAAAATCATTTTGCAATCCTTTTGAAGTAAGGTTCACAAATAATGTTAACAATGCTTATTTGTTGTTTAAAAAACTGTTTAATTGTTGTTTTTTTGAACATTTAAAAAAAACTGGCATTCTCTTTGAGAAATAAGTGTAACTACCCCTGGAAAAGTTACTGCTGTTTTTGCCTGCTCTGTAAATATTACCATAA
>CAMPJQ010000192.1 GCA_946886925.1 uncultured Terrimonas sp. | reverse complement strand
AAAGAAAGCTTTATAGTAATAGGGATAATTGGCCAGTTTATCATCGAGCACCAGCACAAAAAAAAGAAAGACAGATCCGGCAAGCGTGCTGATGAGGGTTATTATACATTCGGAAAACAACGATTTGGTGTATAATAACCGGTGATAGCTGCCCAGCATCATAAACAATGCCAGCCACCCGGACGGAATAAGAAAAATGCTCAGCAACAATTGTGTATTGTGTAAAAGTTCTCCGGCAACGTTGAGCTCAAAACCCGTTAAATGTTTTCGGATAAAAAAGGCGATAGCCCATGCCAGCGCCGCGGCTATATAGTCACTAACCGCATACCAGGAAGTATTTATTTTTTTTTGGTTTTTCATTTGGATATTAACGCATACTTGTCATTTAACAAGGTAATTGGCCGACTGTATCTTTTGTAAAATGTGATGCGCCACATCCATCGCCATTAAACCATCCACTTCTGAAACGGCAGTGGGTTCATTCTGTAAAACGGAATTCGTAAAGGCTTCCAGTTCCAGTAAAATAGCATTGGCTTCCGGAATTTTAGGGTTGGCTATGGCAATCACTTTTTTGCCCGATGGCGTTTCTATGTCAAAAGTAAATGCATCTTTGTCTTTATCATCTTTCAATTTTATGATCTCTGTTTTTTTCTCCAGGAAATCAATACCAATATAAGCGTCTTTCTGGAACAGCCGCATTTTACGCATTTTTTTCATGGAGATGCGGGAAGAGGTAAGATTGGCCACGCAGCCGTTATTGAACTCTATACGCACATTGGCAATATCCGGCGTATCGGTCATTACCGCCACGCCACTGGCAGAAATATTTTTTACACCACTTTTTACAATGCTCAGTATAATATCAATATCGTGGATCATCAGATCAAGGATCACGCTTACTTCCGTTCCGCGGGGGTTAAACTGCGACAAACGGTGAACTTCTATAAACATGGGATTGAGTTCATATCCCTTTAAGGCCAGGTAAGCCGGGTTAAATCTTTCCACATGTCCTACCTGCACTTTTACATTTGCTTCTTTGGCCAGCTTTACAATTTTATGCGCCTGCTCCATAGAGTCGGCAAGCGGTTTTTCTACAAAAACATGTTTGCTTTTCCGGATAGCTTTCTCACACAATTCAAAGTGAAGGGTAGTAGGCGCAATAATATCAACGATGTCGCATGCGTCCATCAGTGCATCAGCATCCTCAAATCTTTTTAATTTATACGCTTCGGTCACCGCGGTTGCTGTTTCATTATTGGGGTCATAAAAACCCACCAGCTCCGCAGTTTTAATTTTCTGCCAGTTGCCAATATGAAACTTTCCAAGGTGACCTGCTCCGAAAATGCCGACTTTAAGCATGCATAACAATTTTAAGGTCAAAGATAAGGTTTGCTGATTTGTGCGCACATAAGGAGATTTACGCTCAAAGTCCCGAACCTTCCTGCAATGCTTCCTTCGGATTTCAGATTTTCCAATCTTCGGTCTTTATTTGCTATTGGGTCATTTTTGCTTTTTCCCTTGTTTTTAAATACAGGTAATAGCCTGCAACAGCGGCAGAAGCTGCAATCAAACCTATTCCTGCCGCGTACTTTATTGAATTGCTTTTTGAAGATTTGCTTTTATCAACGCCATTGATTAAGCCGGGGAGTGGCTTTAATGAATCGCCGGGTAATACTTTATCGGCCCATAGTTTAACCGAAGAAGCAGCCTTTGTTGTAACGATGCCCATCCCTGATGATTGAAGCATGGGAATATCCTCTGGCTTATCACCAACAAAAACAATGTTTTTTTGAGGGATATTAAAATTTGCAGTAAGATATTTTAGTATGGCGGCCTTATTGTAATGTAAACCAGGTTCATCCGGATCATTAAAGAAGTCTGGAAATTCCAACGCTCCTGTTGCCTTGCTTTTTTCCATTGTAAGGTGATTGGCAAAACAATAATCAAATCCAAGTTTGTTTTTAATATGGTTGGCTACAATATCAAATCCATCAGAAAGCAATATACAGATGTAACCGCTTTGTTTTAGCCGTAAAATGGTTTCCCTTGTATAGGGTATAATGGGAATGGTATCGGCGATGGCCTGCAACTCGGGCAGGGACCTGCTCTTTAAAAGGGCAGCCATTTTTTTGATCCTGGATTCCGGATCTTTATAGGTACTGGTTATTTGTGTTAGCAGGTGTTCCATACCATAATAAGCTGCTGCTGCATGGTTAAAGTCAAATTCCAGGATCGCATTGATGTCAATGAGGATGATCTTTTTCAGTTTTTGAATAGATTCCTTAATGGCAAAATCCATTTCATCACTTATCGTCTGGATATTGGACAGTGTTTCTAAGTTGTCGTTGGAAGACAGGGCAGCCTTCTGCAAAATAGTTCTGGATACCTGGCGCGACATTTTCCCCAGGGCCTCCAGGTTTTGCATGTCGTTTTTAACAAACCCGATATTCACTTCTTTTATCCTCATTTTTTTATTAAAAGCATCTATCAGCAAAGCAATATCTACTCCATAGTCATTTTCAAATTCAACCTGCTGCAAAAAATCTTTCCGGGCAGCGATCATGCCGCTGAGTGGCTGGGAAAATTTTTCCAGCTCCGGAAAAAAAATGCTTAAAAGTGGTTTGGCAACGAGTTGGGTTACCCTGCCACCCTGCCTGTCAAAAAAGGATTTTACAAAATCCGCTTCTCCTTTTATAATCGGATCAGCAAGAAGCTTTACAATGTTTTTAGGATAGGTAAGAATATCAGCATCCAGGTATATGATGACATCAAAACCCGCCGCCAGCATTCCTTCGTGCATAGATATGCCCTTGCCTTTTTTGGAACTGGTAATAACCCTGGCCCCTTCTTTTAAAGCTTCACTTACGGTGTGGTCGGCCGAATTATCATCTACCACAATAATTTCCAGTGGTACATCGGTTTGTTTGATGCGCTGAATTACTTTTCGGATTGTAGATCCTTCGTTTAAAGCAGGTATAATTACACTAATCATAAATGTTGTTTTCCCATCCAAAACAAAAATAACCGTTTTTTTTCAGCGTTGGGAAATTGGGGTTGTTAAAGTAGTCTGCCCAAAATGGAACATTTGGATTAACCTTGTGCTGTTATATATTCGTGTATTCCTTAACGTTATATTAATATACCTTCCCGCGCACCCATTACCGGATAAAAGAACTGCCCCGGATGAAGGCAGTATTTTTAAAATTTTGTAAAGTAAAATTTTTTTTAGCAGTGCAGTTTTATACTGTCCGCCGGATGTTTAAATTACAGGTTGTAGCGTAAGGTTATGCCAAATGTCCTGGGATCGCCGAGTACAGCGGCATAATGCCCGGCGTTGCCGGCGGCAGGCAACAGTTGCTCAAAATAGTTTTTATCAAGTAAGTTCCGGCTCCACAAAAAGGCCGACAAGCCATTGGATGCCCGGAAGCCAAGCCTGGCGTTCAGCAGAACGTAGCCATCAATGTTCAGGTATTTTGAAGGCGATGCGCTCGAAGAAAAGGAAGAGCGATAGTATCCGTCTGCGGCTATAAAGAACTTTCCGGCCTTGCCCAAAAATATGGCCGGGGTAGTAAATTCACCACCCAGGGAAGTTGTCCATTTAGAAATGCCGGGGAGGTCGCCTCCTGAAATATCTTTAAATGCAGCCGGCCCGCCCGTTTCCTCCAATGGAACCGGCGCGTTTTTAAAGGACACATATATTCCTTCTGTGAAAGCCAGTGCTCCATATAATAAAAAATGATTATTGAGCCTGGTATTGCCGTCGAACTCAATGCCGCGGATGCTCACCTTTTCGGCATTGGCCAGGTAACCGCGGTTCACGCCTACTTCAGCGGTTTGCACCTGCGTTTGGTAATCCTTAATGTTGGTATTGTAAACCGTTAGGTTGAGCGTGGTACCCGGCACAGGAGTGGTTTTTATACCAAATTCGAAATGTTGTACATACTCTGGTTTTATGGTAGCAAGATCCAGCAATACTTCCCCATTTGCCGTAGGCAATCCTCCAAGGTTAAGGCCTACAGATTTGTAACTGGTAGAATAAGTAACATAGGCATTGATTTGGCTGGCGGCTTTGAATGCCAGTGTGAGCAGGCCGGACAGGTTGGTGTTGCCGGTGTTGGTTTTAAAAACCTGATCGGTATATACTGCCCTTTTGAGAGCGATCAGTGCCGGGTCATCCGTTTGCATTCCTCCATAGGTTTGCCGGTTGAAGTCTACTTTTTTATTGTCGTAATTATAGCGCAGTCCGCCCAGCACATGCAAACGTTCGGTGATGGCGAAGTCCAATTGTCCGAACGCCGCGCCACTGAAGGTATTGAGTGATGATCTTGTTCTGATCCCATATCCGTCAAAAAGTCCGGGGGTGTTCCATTTTGGATCGGTGGTATTTTGCGAGAAACGCCACTGTGCAGCACCGGATTCTTCTGTATGGTATGGGTTTGTTTTTAGATCTTGTCCCATAGCAAACAGCCCCAATACGCCGCTCAGCCGGGAAGTGAAATCGCCTGCATAGCGTATCTCCTGCGACCAGTTTGTATGTTTAGATGGCGCCTGCGACAAGGTTAGCACAGGAAGCCCGGTAAAGTCGCGGTCATTTGAAGGATCCCATTTCCAGTACCGCCAGGCCGATGTAGAGGTGAGGGTGCCGCGCCCGAGCTTTATGTCAATATTCAGTGAAACGCCGCCAAGGTCGTTGCCCGACCGCCATGTGGTATTGTGGTCAATTTTGCGGTCGAATGGGTTCCGGCTCGGCAGATCATAATGGAGGTCGGCAATAATTTGTTCAAATTGCCGGTATGCGGGGCGTTGTGTAGGTACAACGCCTGCTACTATCTGCGCATAGCCATCGGGCCGCTGGCTGCTTGCATCTGCTGCCAGTGTTATATCTATTTTATCCGCTGGCGTATACAATAGTTGTGCGCGAACGCCCAGGTTGTTGATATCATTTATTTTCTTTTGCGTTGCTACGTTTTCAATGAGTCCGTCGCGTTGGCTACCGGAAAAGGATAACCGCCCCGCCAGTTTTTTGCTTAAAGCTCCGGTAATGGAACTTTTGGCCTGGATAAATCCGTAGTTGCCATAACTCACTTCAAAGTTGGCCCCGGGTTTAAAGCCGGGCTTGCGGGTTATAACATTGAAAGCGCCGGCCGTGGTATTTTTGCCGAATAGTGTTCCCTGCGGCCCGCGCAATACTTCTATTCGTTCGATGTCAATAAAGTCCAGTGTTGCCGCGGCCGGCCGCGCATAATAAACCCCATCTACATAAAATCCAACACCGGGTTCTACTCCATCATTCGTTAATCCAAATGTAGTGCCCTGTCCGCGTACATTCAGCGCCGTATTGCGTGGGTTGGAAGAATAAAGCTGAACCGAGGGAATCAACTCTTTCAGCCGGTTTACATTAAAAGCGCCGGCATCTTCCACCAATGACCGGGTTACTACGGAAATGGGAATAGGAACATTTTGCAGCACTTCGCTGCGCCTCCTGGAAGTGATGATGATGGTATCCTTTTGATACAATGGCTGAAGCTGCACCAATACATTGTTTACATTGCTGTTTCTAACAACCAGTTCCCTGGCTTCGTACCCTGTGGAAGATATGATCAATGAAAATGGGAATTGCTGTTGGTCAATATCTAAAGAAAAATGGCCAGAGGAATCAGTAATGACGCCTATGCTTGTTTTTTTTATAGTTACGCTGGCGTAAGGAACAGCATCGTTGTTTTCATTTACTACCCGGCCGGTAAATTGTGCAAATGCCAGCACGGGCAACAAGAATCCTAAAGCAAAGAGCATGCGTTTCATGTATAAAGTTTTGATTGAGGGGAAATAAAAATTAATAGTCTACTAAAT
>CAMPJQ010000191.1 GCA_946886925.1 uncultured Terrimonas sp. | reverse complement strand
AGCCGGCATCACGGGACTTTCCAGGTCGAATGTAAGTGTGCGGCTGGTGAGATTAAAAAAAGAACTTGAAACCGAATTGAAGAAAAAAATTAAATCCATTGAAGATGTCAACTTTTGAAGACTTAAAGAAAAAATGGGGTGAAACCCAGGAAACCGTTTTGCAACCCGGTGCTTATAACCAGGTATCGCTGGATAAAATAGTGAGGTCGCGTACCAAAAAACATATGAACAAGGTTATGCATTATTTCTGGGCGTCTTTTGGTTTGCAGGTATTGGTATATGCCATGTTATGCGCGGTAATGGTTCAGCATGGCCGCGACGGGGAAACTCTTTTGTTCTGCATAGCCGGTATTTTGCTGTTCCTTCCTTTTACCATTCTGCTCATGAAAAAATTTAAAGCGATGGCCATCGCAAAACCTGTAGTGAAAAATGAAGGAGAGGATGCAGGAGCAACGGTTTATAATTATGTACTGCGGCAACATAACCTGTTGCAAAGTTTTTATAAGTTTAAAAAGCGGTACGAGCTTATTCTTATACCGATCAGTAGTGCAATCGGCATTTTTCTCACATTCAAACTGTTTGTTCCGGGCGGGGCTATGCAATACCAGGAAGCCGCAACAGGAATTTTTATCGTTACAATTGTTTCCTGCTTTGCAACGATCTATATGGAAAATAAGAAAAGTTTTGAGCAGCCGCTTCACCAGTTCCGCGAAATTCTTGAAGAATTTAAAAAAGAAGCCTGAACCCGCCGGTAAAATACCAGTGCGACAAAAAAATGAGGAATTGTTCCAAACCGGAAACGGCTACCTGTGAAGCCTTTACAAAGAAGCCTTAAACCAGTACATTAAAAAGCAAAACAAGAATCATGCATGTTGAAATAAAAAAATTGAATGGAGACGATGTTGATTTGTTCGAATCATTGATTGCTGTATTTGAAGACGTTTTTGAAATGAAAAATTTTGTAATGCCAGGAAAAGATTACCTGCTGCATTTATTGCAAAAAGACAACTTTTATGTTTTTGTAGCCATGCTCGAAGGCAGGGTTGCTGGTGGGCTGACTTCTTACCTGCTGCAGCAATATTATTCGCAATCGCCGTTGGTGTACATTTATGACCTGGCTGTTAAAACCGAATTACAGCGCAAAGGAATTGGTAAAATGCTGATATCCGGAATTGCGGAGTATTGCAAAGAAAGAGGTGTAGCGGAAGTTTTTGTGCAAGCCGATGAAGCCGACGATTATGCGCTCGATTTTTATCGGTCAACAGGAGGGATTGCTGAAAAAGTTGTTCATTTTGTGTATCCCTTAAACAGGTAGGGACGCATTTCGAAATACCGTTCCCAAATATGAATAAAAGCTGTCCATTTGCTTTTGGGCAGCTTTTATGATTCACCATTTAGCCTGCTGAGCAGGATGTAAAGATCATATTGCGGGATTTAACCCCATCTCCTTTATCTTGCCGTATCAGCAGGCTGGTAATGACTGTTGTAATGCTCGTGCCTCCAGTTGCCATGCCGCGCTCCGCCCGAACACATCATGAATGCATTGGCCGCAATAAACAGCACAATGATCAATATGGTAGCTATTCTGGTAATAGTGGTAAGTGCTCTCTTTTTTGAAAAAGAGCCAAATACATACCCGATAATGAACACCATACAGGCTACGAACAATATCCTGGTTAAAATGATTCCAAAAAACATAGTGATAGATTTTAATGTTGATAAAATGGTTTACTTATACATGCCGAGTAAAGCGGCTACTTCCTTCTTACCCCAATGCGGAGCAGCATCTGCATCCGCTTTATTGTTATTCAATAGCTGAAGCGATTGTTGCAGCATTGCTTTCGCTGCCTTTTTATCGCCACCCCACATTTTGGGTGTGTAATACTTATCCCACCCTTCTAAGTAAATGGCCCGGGGATTATTCGCATTCGCTTTCTTTGCCAGTTGAATATACTGTGCGCCGGCTGGTCCGTATTTAGGGCCGAAAGTTTGAGGATTAATAAACACCCTTGCCTTATTGATCATACTGAGCACGCAATATATTTCCGACAATTCCTTTTTGTGGCTTGCTGTATCCAGCAACCCAATTGACTTTTTAATTTGTTCATCGGCTTTGTTGGCAAATGGCTCAATTTTTTCCCCGTCATTTTTATACAGCCAGCCGGTTTTGGCATTGCAAAAAGCTGCATAATAATAAGGAAGCCAATCTGTTTTTTGCATTTCCGCAAGCCGGGCAAACTGCCCGGCCAATTGCTGGTAATCGCCTGGCTTTTCGGCTTTGTCCAGTTCCGATATAACTGATTGCAGTTGCTGTTTGTACGCATCCTGTGCTGTTGCGGTTATAAGCAACAGCAATACTGTTGCTGCTGATAGCATTGCTTTTTTCATTGTTTTGTATTTTTTGTTTTAAGATGTGGTTTATAAATTCTGATCAATAAAATCCTCTGTTCTGTCAACGCCGAAGCTCATGAACAGGCCTATATAAAAGCTCCTGGCAGCAGGTTGTGTCATCGGTGTTTTATTTACGCCGTTGTAACTATAGCGGTAACCAAAAATCTGCCGGCTGCCAAATACATTGTTGATGCCGAAGCCGATCCCTGAGAAATCCCTGTGCTTCCATTTGGGAAAAATGGAAAACAGGTAAGCAAAACTCAGGTTCATGGCATTGTATGTATTGGTACGTCCCTGATCATGTATAACACTAACCCCGTCGCTGGTTTGAATATTGTAATAAGGTCTTCCTGTAGCAATGGTATAGGATAGGTTTGCATTGAAGCTGATATCGGGAAAGAATTTTTTGATGGCCACAAAAGCGGAATGGGGTGTAGTAAAATTGGGCCGCAGTGCATAAGGGTAATCTAAGTACCTGCGCTTTGTATCCAAATACGTATAGCTCACCCAGTAGTCGAAACCTTTAAAGGTTTTCTTATCTCTCCAGAATAATTCAATACCTCTTGCGTAACCATCTCCGTCATTCTTAATATGGGGCACTGTTGTAATAAGGTCGTTGTATTTTTTATAATACGCTTCAACCCTTAACAAACGGTTGCCTGCCTTTTTTTGAAAGTTGATGATATAATGTGTGGCCCTGGTGAAATGTGTTTCACCGGGATATTGTAAATAATCATTCTCCGGTTTTTGATAAAAAATGCCATAAGCCATATTGAATTGCGCTCCTTTGCCCAGGCGGTAGGCCAAACTGATGCGTGGTGCCAGCGTGGTTTGGTTCAGCAGTGCTGAATGTTCTGCTCTCAATCCGGCCCTCGCTGCTATACTGTGCGTTAACCGGATATCTGCCTCTGCAAATGCTGCTGTTATATTGTCTTTCAGCAGGGCGGCAGAATCATTAAACAGGTAGCTGTCTTTGCTGTAAAAATATTCCGCTCCAAAACGCAAGGTCTTTTTATAGCGCCATCTCTTAGTTAGCACCAGCCTGCCTTGCGCAAAATTAAACTTGTTATGTGTGAATGTATTTTTCTCAGCAAACGGGTATCCGGGCACGCTGATGTTTTCTTTGTCGCTGTTTTGCAATGCCGTGTTAACCGCATCCTTATAATAATTATAGCCTATTGCCGCATCTATTTTCCATTGCTTTCCAAGCGATTCCCTGTAAGAAAGATTGTTGTACCAGTTCCTTCCTTTTAATTCGTATAAAGAAAGCAGGTCGCTGCTGTCAATATCCGGGTTTCTCATACCAGTATGACTATACCCGTAGTTGGTATAAAATTTAAGCATACCTGTTTTGCTTGTCTTTACTCTAAAATTGGCATCTGCACTAAAGGTTTCCGGGCCGTGAAAAAAATCTGGTTTTTGTGTAATCACCGAATGATAGGCTTTTAAATTGCCGTAACTGGTATTGATGCCATAGCTGCTTTTTTTGTTTTTGGCCAACTGCTGCAACCCAACACCAACACTTTGCGGAAAAAGATGAAGCCCAATGGATGATTCTTCAGGAAGATCTATGGTCTCTAATATCAGCGCACTGCTCAATGCCTGTCCGTACAATGCCGAATAACCACCAGAACTGAACAGGATGCCCCTGAATAAAAAGGGGTTAAGCCGGGCAGGTTGTGGCAAACCGGGGATGCTGGAAAAATTGGGCTGTTTTAACAGCAAACCATCAACAAACTGCCTGGTTTCTTCACCTGTTCCACCACGCACGTATATTCCTTCTTTCTCGCCAATTTGCTGTGCGCCAGGCAGGGAACGCAATGCATTGGCTATATCGCCACCATTGCCTGCAACGGTTACGGCATCCATAGGAGTGAGGGAAGCACCTTTGGCTTTATCACTCGCTTCAAAAGCACCGGCACTGATAACTACCACTTCACCCATTGCTTTGGCTTCGTCTTTTAAAACAATGCGCAAATGCAAAACAGAATCCATAATGAATATTCCCGTTTCTTTGGCAGCATATCCAACAGATGACACCTGCAGTAATTGTTTGCCTTTTTCTGCAGTGGATAAGCGGAAGTTCCCCAATGAATCGGCTTTAACGCCGGCGCCGGATCCTTTGATGCCGATGGTGGCTGCAACAATGGGCTCATCTTTTTTATTGACCACCTTTCCGGTAATGATGCTTTGGGCATTTACCTGCATCACCACTGCGGTTAACAGCAGGGCAGGGGTTACCATTTTTTTGATGAATGATTTCATGATACATGTGTTTTGTACCACAAAAATATTTTGTGATACTGCACAGTATGTTCATGAATCTATGAGCCGGGAATTTGAATAGATATGGTGGGAGAATGCGAAGACTTCAGAGCGGGAGAAGTCTTTCTACATTGGCTTTACAGCTTTCGCTGAGGGGTAATTCAATTTTATCAATGCAGATAAGATCGCGTTTAACAGCCGTTATTTTGTCGGCAGATACGATATAGGATTTATGTGTACGGGCGAAACGGTAGCGCGATAATTTTTCTTCCAGCGCCTTCATGCTCATTTTGGTAATGATGGGCCGGGAAGACGATGTAAGAAATATTTTTACATAATCTTTCATTCCTTCTATATACAGTATATCCGGGATATTTACTTTTACCTGGTTGTATTCTACATACACGAAGAAATAATCTGGCTGATCTGCCTTTGCTACCGGCTTTTGTTGCAGGTTAAACAGTTCGTAAGCTTTGTTGCATGCTTTTAAAAATCTTTCAAAAGAAACGGGTTTTAAAAGATAATCAACTGCGTTAAGATTAAATCCTTCTAATGCATGTTCTTTATAGGCGGTTACAAAAATTACCATGGGTGGTTGTTGCAGCGACTGAATGAATTGCAGTCCGTTGAGCCCGGGCATTTGTATATCCAGGAAAATAAGATCCACCTGTTCTTTATGCAGTGTATCTGCGGCTTCCATGGCATTTTTGCAGCGTTGCACCAGGTGCAGGAAAGGTACTTTTTGGATATTGTCTGCCAAAAGATCCAATACCAGTCTTTCATCATCAACTGCAATACAGTTCATCATAATAGTATAAGATTTAATTGTGCAGCATATATTCCCTTTTCATCTGTGATATGGAGTTTATATTTTCCTTTATACAATAACTCCAGCCTGTTTTTTACATTTACCATGCCAATTCCGGAGCTTTTATCTTTCGAGAGATTATTGCTGTTATAGTTATTGGCTATTTTAAAAAAAAGCTGTTGGGCTTTTACATTAATCTGTATTGAGATGAAAGGGTCCTTCACCATACCAATACCATGTTTAAATGCATTTTCAATGAACGGAATCAGCAGCAGGGGCTCAATAAGGCAACCGGGGCATTCGTTTTTTATTTCCAGCCTCACAGTCACATCTTCGCCAAATCGCAATTGTTGCAGATCAATATAATTTTTAAGCAGTTCAATTTCTTTATTT
>CAMPJQ010000190.1 GCA_946886925.1 uncultured Terrimonas sp. | reverse complement strand
GTTAGGGTGCCCGCATCCTGTTCGTCTGCATCCATTATTTTTTGCGTAACACTGGTACTTATCTTTAAACGATTTGGGTCATCCACATACCTTCTCTGAAAATGCCTCACTGCATCATAGTAATAAAAAAGGTCGGTAGAGGTGCTTGTGGTTTTAGTATTAAATACAAATGGCTCTTTTATAAATGAGCAAACACTATCGCTGTTGGCGTTACCATTTGAAGATAAAATGTCCGCTACTTTATACGCCAATTGCGTTTTGCCTGTGCCGGGAGCTCCGGTAAGCAAAAGCGGCTTACCCAGCCAGATAGCCATCTGTACAGCCACTTCAAGCCCTTTATCATCGAGCACATAATATTTTGGAGCGTTGTCTTCTTTTGTACGGATACTTTTCAAGTCAAACATGCTATGGTATTTTAGGTTTCTATTGATTATAGAGATCAAGCATTTTTTGAAGGCTTCCCTCCACTTCTTTATAATACATATCCCGCTCTGAAATATCTTTCAGATAAAGGCTGATCATTTCTTCGCACCGAATCTCCTGTTCTTCAATGTTATTATCACTCAGCCAGTCTTTTATATCCTGCTTGGTAATCTTTTTAAATTTTTGAAGGTTATGTTCCCACTGAATATTATGCACCCTCGCATAAAATTCCTGCTCAGTGATGTTACTGTTTTGCGCATAACGAAGAATGCCAAAAAACAATATCCGCTTGTCTGTTTTTAAGGCAGTATTGATGGTATTATATTTCTGGTAGAAGGAAACAATAAAATCCTTAAGGGTATCATTTTTCCATAAGATGCTTTCGATAAACCAGGACACAGAAAGATAGTCAATGCTATTCTCCGTCATGTACTGGGTAATGGTTTCGGGTGTAACGTCCCTGGGCAATTTGAATTTCTTCCATTTAAGCTCATTGAATATTTCACTCTTGATATAAATCTCGGCTTTCTCAAATTCGGTAACTGTGTCGGGAATATCCGGCTTTATTTTTATATTTTTCCATTGCACCGACATGTCTTCAAATTCAATCTCTTTTCGTTTTACGAAATAGTGAGGAAGGTCATCTTCATGCCCGCTCAATACAAAAAACTGGATGGGGTCTTCATCAATGGAAACAAGAAACTCCTGGTTTATTTCCCGCCGGTTGCAGAGATAAATTTTATCTCTTAACACCGCCTTTTTCTCAATAGATGCCTGTATGCGCAAAAGCGTAAAATTATCAAGCGAGTCAAGAATCTTTCGGGGTATCTCCTGTTGATCATCATAATAAACAGTCTGTATTTGCGATTCGGCTATTTCTGTTTTCCAGGCGGCGAGTAATGGATGCTCATCTGCAGCTGCCGGACCGGCTTTCAACAATATTAGCCGCTCAATATCCTTACCCTCCTTCTTTTTTTTATTAGCCGCGTCAAACTCCCAGTAAGTAAAAGATTTACCTGAATTTTCACCATTTTTTTTTGCGATAGAACCATACTTATCCCCCAATACCAAAACATAAATATCACATTTGTTTACATCAGCGACACAGGTGGATAACACATCTTTATCTTCAGCAAGATATTCCTCCATTGCAGTGATATCATACAATTTATTCCTGGATTGTATTTCTTCCAGAAATTTATCGCGTACATCTTTAAACTCCATATAGGGCGAAGACAGATAGACGTTTAATTTATGCATTCAAAATGCTCATTTATTTTATGCTATCAATATTGACTTTTGTACCCTGCTTAAGATTCCGGCATTGCAGGGGATTATTTTATTTAGGAAGAGTGGCCCGAAACACCATACGCATTGGCGTGAATATTTTAAACTCACGCCATATTATATCAGATAAAACACGTCCGCCAAATGGCTGCCGCTCTTTACAGTTTCTGATCAGTTTATTTCCTTTATAATTACGACCGCTCAATGTTTTTTCAATGAAGTAAGAAAAACTTCGGGCAATATATCCGGGAACCCAATACTTCAATTATAGCTTTTATTGTATATATTACCCTTTGATGGTTTCGCGAAGACATGGAAGGATTAGTTTTCGTAGAGAGAGAGGAGTACTAATGTAGAACTATTTAGGTGGTTTTGCAATAGTCAGCATCATATAATTCCGCTATTAACAATCAGTGATAGAACAGGTAATACGCATTCCATTGGATATTTGTTGTCAATTCCGGGAAAATACCATGCTACTACCGTTTTTTTGCTATACTCAATGCTCTTCCATCCCGGCAAGCAAACCAAATCATGTAAATGACTCCCCGTATGAATTTAGACAGGGCCAGCAAACGACCTTCGGATCTCTTACTTAAATGTATAAAGGCGATGACCCTGATAAATGCAACCTACATTTAAAAAAATCTTCTATTTAAAATTTTTCGGGGGTACAATGGAACACTGAAATTGTTGAAGGAAAGTACAAGAAAAAGATCAACCCCGTTACAAGCAAACCATTTTCTGAACACAACTGGGTATGGTCGCCGCAGAGTATAATTAATATGCATTATCCGGAAAGATGGGGTTATCTCCGTTTTGCAGAACAGGAAGCAAAAAAACATGATGATTTTACTTTGCCCTCACCGGAAGCATTAAAGAAATATCTCTGGCTGGTTTACTACATGCAAAAGGGACATATGAGAAGTCATGGAAAATATGCGGTCAGCCTTTCACAACTTCAGCTACCTTCAAACATTCCCAACGTAACGGGAAATGAATGTACCTTGCAATTAACGTCGGCCGCACACGATTCAGCGCCACTATTATGTGTGATGGTCAAAAAGCAGGCTGGCAAATTGATCAGAATGGTAAAATCATTCCTTTAAAGTAACGATCATGAATAAACGTAAATTCATAAAATCAGCGCTGGTTGCTGGTGCAGCAACGCTTTCGCTACCTGTGCAATTCTATGCCGCCGAAACACAACCCGCCGGCAAACGAAAAATAAAACGCAAGCATTGGGTATGGGTCAATCCCAACCCTGCCGATAAAGAAGAATATCTGCAAAACCTGTATACCGCATACCATGATGCCGGCATAAGAGGCATTTTTTTTGAAGCAGACAGTGAAAAGCATTATCGCATCGCAAAAAGTAAAAAATTAGAAGCCCACCGGTGGATGTGGATCATGAACAGGGGAGAAAAAGAATTGCTGCAAGCCCACCCGGAATGGTATTCCAAAAACAGGAACGGCGATTCCTGCGCGGATAAACCTCCCTACGTAAATTATTACCGCTGGCTTTGCCCTTCCAGGGAGGAAGTTAAAACGTATCTGGAAGATCAGGTAAAAGCGGCACTGGCAAAAGATTATGTGGATGGTATTCACCTAGATTATATCCGTTACTGCGATGTGATACTACCCGTTAACCTGTGGAGCAAATATGGCATTGAACAAAACAAAGAATTGCCGGAATATGATTTTTGCTATTGTGAAGTATGCAGGAATAATTTTAAATCATTAAAGGGTATTGATCCGCTTGACATGCAATACCCCGACCAGAGCCCTTCGTGGAGAAAATTCCGGTACGACAATATAACGACTGTGGTTAACCGCTTAGCTGCCGTAGCGCATTCCCATAAAAAAAACATTACCGCCGCTGTATTTCCTACTCCAGAAATAGCCAAACGAATTGTGCGCCAGGATTGGGTGAACTGGAACCTGGATGGGATTTGCCCGATGATCTATCATGGATTTTACAAAGAAAATACAGCCTGGATCGGCGATGCCGTAGATGAAGGCGTAAAAGGTTTGAATGGCCGGTTTCCATTATACGCCGGGTTATTCCTTCCTGATTTTAAAAATGATGACGATCTCAAAACGGGCATTCAATATGCATTGAATAATGGCGCTGCCGGCATTTCCTTTTTTGGAAAAGTAGATGAAAAAATACTGGGGCTGCTTAAAAGTATCCCCGCATAATACCAACAACAAAGGTTGCTAACCTTTATAACGCTCACTTCTTTGTAAAGGCTAACAACCCCTGTGCCTGGCTATTGTTATCAGGGTTTTGGAGCTTCAGGGGCATCCTTCACCATCACCGGCCAAACACCTGGTGTGGGTACGCTCACCCCCATGTTCAATCCTCTTTGCATATTATCTGCGCCAAAATAATACATCGGCCATCCTTTATATGTAAGCTGTTTTTTACCAAATACATCAATTGAAGTAAACAATGCTTTATCCAGTATAGAAGGCACGATTACCTGGTCTGTTTCATAAATCGGCCATACTGGATTATTGGAAAAATCGGCTTTGGTAAATTTATTTATATTAAAACTGTCAACGGCAAACCCATACAATGTAACGCCTTTGGGATCTGAAAAATACAGCGTTTTGCCAGTACCTTCTGTATAATCGCTTTTGTACATTATACCATCTTTACCTGTTAACTGCGCGTTTACCAGCATAATGCTGTAATCAGGTTTTGCCACGAACCATACATTGCCAAAGGCCTCTCCTTTTGTTTCGCCCGGCGCCTCCCGAACATTTGCGCTACCAACCACAGGAGCGTAATAGTATAAAGGCCAGGTTTTATATGTAGTTTGTTTACCTGCGGGTGTTGTTATGGTTCCAAAATCTGCAATATCAAGTCCTGATACCAAACTGGCCTGTGTAAGGTTATCGCCGGCGTAGTATATCGGCCAAAGGGCAAGGCATCCACCTGCACAATTGGATTGCCCGTTAAAATCATTGGAAAAATAATATAGCGTATTACCAAGTGTATCTGTAAGATAAGAACCTAAAGCTGCACTGTTAGCAAGCTGAACAGTGGGCTTTTTTTCGGGTGGTACAGGTTCGCTGTCCTTGCTGCACGAAATAGCGAGTACTATACATGCAATTACAATCATGGCGCGGCTTACCGGCTTCACAACAAAAAGGTTTGAAGCCCGTTTTGTGTACAACATATACAAATCAGGTTTAAAAAATGAAATGACGGTTTATCGCTTTAGTAAGGAGTAGCGTTGAATACTATACACTTCGTAATTAAAGGTGCAAAGGTTGCCTGGGCGGGAAAATAAAATACGATGATAATTTATTCCGGAACCTCATTTTGTAATCAAAATTTCAATATTACTCTTCCTGTTTCCATCGTTTAATCATTCCATTTTATATATTTTTACAACATGAAGACCTGCATGCTTTCTTTTTTCATTTTACTGTTTTTTTACGGCCATGCCCAGGATACCATAGCCTGTTATTTTGATGAAGGATTATTGTTAACCAACAAAAAAAAAGGCATATATCAGGGAACAATAGCAGCGCATGAAAATGGATGGGAAGCTGTCGCATTTTACAGCAACGGAAATGTCTTAATGCGCGGCATGTTTAAAGACAAACGGTTAAACATCAAACAGGGATATTATAAGCTCTACTATCCAAATGGGAGCCGCAGGGCTTTTACGTATTTCAATAACAATACGGCGGATAGCACTTTTATGGGATGGCATGCAAACGGACAACTAAGCGATTCGGGATTGATGCATCAACAACTGCGAACAGGTATATGGAAAACATGGTACTCCAATGGACCGCTGGAATCATCGGGTAATTTTGTTAATGGATCACCCGATGGCATATGGCATTGGTATCATACCAATGGCAAACCGGCAACCATAGAAACGTATCGCAATTACAAATTGCAGGACCTTACCTGCTTTGATACCCTCGGTACTGCAACCGGCAGCAATTGCCGCATAGAAAAAAAACCATGCCCTAAAAATGTGTACGACTTTGAAACTTTCATTGTAGAAAATTTATTATACCCGAAGGATGCGTTAAAAAAGGGGATTGAAGGAGAGGTAGCTTTTGAATTTTTCATTACTAAAGAAGGAAAGCTTACCAATATCAATTTTACCAACGAAGCCAATGCATTACTGCAGGAGGAAGTGGTG
>CAMPJQ010000189.1 GCA_946886925.1 uncultured Terrimonas sp. | reverse complement strand
CGCAATCTTTTCATATGATCAATGCGGTGCCAGTATTTTTCAATATGACCGTACAGCATAGTAGCATTGCTGTGCATGCCTAAAGCATGAGCCACTTCATGGATGCGCAACCAGCCTTCCGCATCTACTTTATCATCGCATATTTGCTGCCTGATCTCCGGGTGAAAAATTTCCGCTCCGCCGCCCGGCAAAGAATCCAAACCCGCTTCATGCAGGAGCTGCATCCCTTCTTCAACCGAAAGCTTTGCTTTACGGATCATATAATCCAGTTCAACAGGTGTAAAACCTTTGATATGCAGGTCAGGACGATGCGCTTTGATCTGCCGCATGAGGTCTGCAAAAAAATGCAGGTTCATTTTTGGATGCACACCACCTACAATATGTACTTCCGTAACCGGTTTATTATCGTAACTGCGTACAATGTCCATCATTTGTTCAGCGCTCAATTCCCAACCTTCTTCGCGGTGCGCATATAAACGGCTGTAAGAACAAAATTTACAACTGAATACGCATACATTGGTAGGCTCAATATGAAAATTACGATTGAAATAGGTGTTATCGCCATGGAGCCTTTCTCTCACCAGGTTAGCAAAAGCACCAACAAAAGGTAAACTGGCTTTTTCAAAAAGCACAAGACCATCTTCCTCTGACAACCTTTCCGCATTTAAAATTTTTTCACCTGCTACGCGCAACTCGGGTAAAAGCCCTGGTTGATGAAGAAACCTTTCCGCCGACAAATGTCTGTCCATAATATAATAATCCTTTATGATAAGAAGTCACAAAGATACGGTCGAAAAATCAGTTATGTTTTATGGGAGAAATCACGCACTACGCGGAAGGGGTTATTGGCCTGATGTATTCCAGTAAATTTTGAGATTTTTGGTCGCTCTTCCGGAGGCAACAATATCTGGTTTGCCATCTCCATTCAAATCCATAACCTGAATATCTTCACATGCCATTCCATTATTGTCTATCCAGTGCGATTGCCATTGCATGCCATCAGCGTCGGTTTTTACATACATTTTCACGCCTACTTTTCCTTCTTTATCCGGCGATCTCCACCCGGCTACTACCTGGTCGCTTCCGGCACCTAAAAAATCGGCAACAGCCAGTGCATGTCCTTCCTTTACGTCATTGTCCAGCACCACCCTTTTTGCATTATTATCATCTTCAAAATATATCACTACTGCTGTACCATGCATCGGCTCAATAGTAGCAATAAAATTTTTATCAGCCGTAAGGTTTCCCACGCGCACTTCGCCCGCACCCTGATCCATGCCCCGTATTGCTGCGGCTTTGCCTTCGGCTTGTTTGAGAAAATCGGTTTCTATAAATCTAACGCCTTCTTTTCCTGCTACATACAAACCACTTTGCTTTTCATTGTTAGCGCCTTCAAAGTCAAAATTGTGCGTAAGGTGCATTGCAGAGTCTAAAATATATGTTTTCCATTGGCCATTTTCATTAGCCTGGTACTCGTAAGCCAATATCTTAACCCCCTCCCCTTCGCCTGCTTTATTGCCCCGTCCGTGAAGCGGTAATACAACGAGGTAGTATTGTCCGGTTGCTGATTTTACCCATTTCATGCGGTGAGTTGTGGGCTCATGCGGCAATCGTACAGGTTCCCACAATTGTTCAGGATCAACAGGTCTTTTTAAATAAAATACCGCGCCCGACTGGTCTGCATTACTTGTTTCCGAAGGATTCCACTGTGCACCAACAGCTACTTCTACTTTTCCATCTCCGTTAACATCCTGTGCGGCAATGCACACATTGTCGTGTTCGGTAAGATTTTCCGCCATAACTCTTCTTTTCCAGTCGCCATTGCGGTACCATACGATCTGCTTTTTATCGGCAAGTAAAATATCGGGTTTCCCATCGCCATCCACATCACCCAGCGATACACCATATCCTATAGAAACAGCACTGTCTATAACCTGCTCCCGGAACTGTGGCGCAGGAGGTGCAAAAAATGGCAGCCACCATTGTATAAAGAAAATAAAAAGCATTCACTAAAGTTATTGATTTTTTTCCGGAAGCTATAATACTATGCACCCGCCGGAATTAGTACAATATCCCTTCTATACAATCAATTATTTCGTTAGCCTCCGCCGATTTGGAGAAATAACGGTCAACCATATCCATACCCCCCTCCACCAACTGTGGTACAAATGTTCCCGCCATCATCGTTAAAACCATTATGGGAATGCGGGAAATATCGCCTTTTTCTTTTTCATACTGTCGTATCATTTTGATCAATGCAGCACCTTTTACACCCGGATGATTAATATCTGTTATAAATAAATCAATCCGGCTGTTTTTATCAATCTGTCTTTTAATATAAGCATATGCATCATCACCGTTTGCCAGTATCGTAAAATTAACCAGGGGGAAAAAGGGCTTTATGCAGTATTCGGAAACAGCATCGCTAAACAATTTATGATCTTCCAAATAGACGATATGGAAGGCCCGGTTAACAAATAAAGACCCTTTCCTGCTAAAATTCCCCTGCACCGATACAGACCATTCACTAAGCGTCATCATTTTATGAATTGACAGATTATATATCAATAAATATAGCGGTTTTGTTTTAAAATTTGTTTCGACGTATTTTTTAGCGGCAAAATTCTCCACTCTTTCACATTTTTTTTCAATCCATCCGGCATTTTTTACAACTCATTCATTACCCGCTATACCTCCACAAGACCTGATATTATCTTGCGGCAGTAAAAAAAGATTTATGAAAAAGTTGAAAAAAACAATTAAATGGACAGGTATCATTGTATTGGCGCTTATTGGGGGATTGGCCATTACCGTAATGGCACGACAAAATGTAAAATATGAAGCGCCTTATCCCAATATCATTGCATCAACGGATAGTGCTGTTATTGCAAGAGGAAAGCACCTCGTGTACAGTTCTGCCCATTGCATTGATTGCCATAATAAACAGAATTCAGATTCACTGATCAACTTAGGGCAGGAAGTTCCTTTAAGTGGCGGAGTAGCATTTGAGCTTCCTGTAGGAAAAATTTATACGAAAAACATTACGCCCGATAAAGAAACCGGTATCGGCAGATACAGTGATGGAGAAATTGCAAGGGCGTTACGCTACGGGGTACATCCCAACGGAACAGCCGTTTTCGATTTCATGCCCTTTCACAATACCAGCGATGAAGATCTTACGGCCATCATTTCTTATCTCCGTGCACAAAAGCCAGTAAAAAACAGAGTACCCGATCATGAACTGAACGCCATAGGTAAAGCAGTAAATGCTTTTATGATAAAGCCGGTTGGCCCCACAGGCGAAGTACCGAAAGTTGTTAAACCCGATACTACCGCCGTTTACGGTAAATACCTGGCCTTAAGTGTGGCGGAATGCAGCGGGTGTCATACCAAAAGAAATTTAGCCGGTGAGTTTACCGGGGCGTCATTTGCAGGTGGTAATGAAATTGATGGATTTATCACACCAAACCTTACACCCGATTCCAGCGGAAAAATATTTAACTGGAGCAAGGAGTTGTTTATTGAACGTTTTCGCATGGGTAAGCTTATTCCTAAAAGCCCTATGCCGTGGAACTCCTTTAAACGCATGACAGATGATGAGCTCACAGCCATCTACCATTTTTTAAGAACACTTAAACCGGTGAACACGGCTGAGATAAAACAATAATATTGAAAGCATCTGTTAGCGTGCCTGTAATTTTAAAAGGCTTCGTTGCCACAGAAACATTACAGAGGGAGTTTGGACCATTCCGTAATGAACCGATCAACGAACCATTTTTTATATTTTTTGGAAATTGGTACATCCATTACTGTATTTTATCTACAACCAATAGCACCGGCAATACAATACCTGGGAAACAAGGGGCGTTATAAAAAGTTAATAAAAGTACCGCAGTGTGGTTTCTTTTACGGGTTTTATTGTATACTTTGGTTCTGTTTATTAAGCAGATCAAACGTTGTTAAATGTATTCTTTGAAAAAGCTATTGATCATTTCCGGAATGGCATTCGTCATCTTTTCAGGATCTGCTTTTATGCGGGGCACTCCCGATGAAACAGGTGTTTACAATACATTAAACTTTTTCAAATCGCATATTCCACCACTTATTGCTTCCGCAAAAGAATTGAGAAGGGCTATAGTAAGCATATCCGCAAATGACACCGCTTCAATACAAAATGCCAGGAATCAGCTCGGGCTATGCAGGAACGCATATAAAAAAATTGAATTTTTTACCGAATATTTTTTTGGCAACCAGGTTGTCAAAATCAATGTGCCTCCCGTATTTGAGGTGGAGGAACCTACACTTGAGGTCCAGTGGCCGGTTGGCTTCCAGGTTATTGAAGATATATTGTTTGGCGAGAGTGTGCAGGAACACAAAAAGGAAATGCTTGACAATGCAGACGTAATTATCCTAACGGCTGAAGGGTTGAAAGGGCTTTTGTATGGTAGCCAAATTACCGATGAAGGCATACTTGAAAGCTTACGCCTGGAATTGATCAGGATTTCAACCCTTAACCTCACAGGGTATGATGCACCGCTTTTAAAAACGGGTATCATGGAATCAGCAACCGCTTTGCTTTCATTCAAAAAAAATATACAACCCTACCTGAAAGTGAATAAAGCCTTTTCCGACAGTATTTCATTTTATCTTGATCGTTCCATTTACCTCCTGAATACAGGTGAGTCGTTTGATGCTTTTGACCGGATGTATTTTATGACTGAAGCCATGCTTCCATTGCAGAAGAAAACAACGTTATTAATAAAAGCCCTGCATAAAGAAGCGCATGAAGCAACGGTTTTAAACTACGACGCAGATCATTTGTTCGATAAACGATTGCTGAACATTAACTCCTTCGACACCACTGATATTATTGATACGCGAAAGCCGCTTACAGCACTTGGTAAAAGGTTATTTTTTGAATCAAAGCTGTCAGGCAATAATAAACGAAGTTGTGCCTCCTGTCATTTACCGGAAAAATATTTTACAGACGGATTAAAGCAAAGCATCGCCTTTGATGAACAAAATGTTGTGCGCAGAAATGCCCCTTCTATATTGTATACCGCCTACCAGTATAATAATTTTTGGGATGGAAGGGCGCCTACCCTGGTTCACCAGGTGTTTGATGTAACCGCTTCTGCCAGCGAAATGAACAGTGATGCTGAACAGATTGTAAAAAAGCTGGTGGCAGACAGGAAATACAGAAAGTGGTTTGCGAAAGCTTTCCCTGAAGAGAAGGCCCATGAAAGAATTACTCTCCAACATATTGCCGAGGCCATTGCAGCATATGAAAAATCATTGCCGGTGATGACATCCGCTTTTGATAAATATGTAAATGGCGATAAAACAGCTTTATCCGCACAGCAAATAGCCGGCTTTAATTTGTTTATGGGAAAAGCACAATGCGGCACCTGTCACTTCGCTCCTCTGTTTAACGGGCTGCTTCCTCCTTTATATAATATTTCAGAGGTAGAATCATTGGGAATAACAACCAATGCGGATTTTGATAAACCCACAGCCGATGCGGATAGTGGCCGCTATCACATTATACCTTCACCATTTTATGTAGGTAGTTTTAAAACACCTACGGTTCGCAATACCGCAAAAACTGCTCCATACATGCATAATGGCTCCTTGCAAAGCCTCACCGAAGTAATGGAATTTTATAACAAAGGAGGAGGAAGTGGCATGGGGCTAAAGCAGCCAAATCAAACCCTTTCCGACAGACCTTTGGACCTCACTACAGAAGAGGTTGCCAATCTGGAGAGTTTTATCGAGTCGCTTACGGATAAGCCTTTATGGTTAAAGAAGTGAGGACGGAAACACCTTCCTTTATCGTCCCGGTAGCGAAACACCGCATCCCGAAATTAGCAATTAATAAATTATTGATTGACAGGATAAAAAGTCAAAAAA
>CAMPJQ010000188.1 GCA_946886925.1 uncultured Terrimonas sp. | reverse complement strand
ATATTTTGCCGGATCACAGGTCTTTTTCGGAGGAGCAGGATAATGGTAACAATCAAAGCAAAAATTATGCCCGTAATAAGCCATCGGTGATTCGCAGGTGATGAAAGCTCAACAGCATCTGCGCTGCCAATAATGATTGTATTGGCCCAGTAATAAGGCAACAACTTTCCCTTTCCGCCGCTTTCCATAAAAAGCAATTTCGCCTTTTGAAGCGCTTCATCTTTGCGCATGCCTTTTGAAAGCAATGAATGAAAGGTATTGGAAATAGCATATATCGTTTCTTCATCTGCCTTCCATAAGGTAGCCGAAACAGAGGGTATGCCTGCCGAAGAAAACCCTCTTGCCAGGCTGTATATGCCCTCTCCTGTTGCGTTTTTACCCACATTGGTCTGGCAAGCGCTCAGCATAATTAGCTGTGTAGCCGGGTGACCGAGCAATTGCAATTCCGAAAGATTGATGACCGAGTCCTGCATATACAATATAGGCTCTGAGTTGCCGGTATCCGCCAGTGCATGAGAAAACACATTCACTATACTGTAATCGGCCACCTGCTCAATGAAGTTATTCCTGGTAGCTGCTGCTTTTGTAAACAATTTCGTATTACTATAATAATCGCCGGCTTTAGCAAGCGATAGTGCGGAGTGCCTGAGCTCGGGTACGCCCAGATGATCAGCAAAAGATACCGGCGCAAACCCAATGAAATCACCTTTGGTCCTACGAATATGAAATGGTTTCATAAGATATCGTGCCGAATACACATAGCTGAATACATAATCATATACCAAAAATTGCTTTCCCTCATCATCTTTACACAATGCTTCAAAAGGCAATAAAAAATTATCCTGGCATAGTATTACACGTCCAGCAGGCAATTGAAGCGGTTTAAAAAGACTAGTATATAATTTATGGGACAATGCGGCAAATGAAGAAAAATGATTATTTAACTGTTGTTTGGAGGAGCACCATTGTAAAAAAAGGTTCATGTCACCAACAAGTTCTCCTGTCCCGAGCTTTATCATCCTGCTGGCATCTGGCGTACTAACCAGTATATAAGCCATTGTATCCTGTATAAAATAATGAACAAAGCTTTCCTCCCTGTGCAGCAGCCATGTTTGCAGTTCTTCAAGTGACGGAATATCATCCGCATATTTATACTGGTAATAGGCAGGATACTTTTGCCCGAGCATTTTAACATAAGCTTCCAGCGCTTCTTTTGCATGTATTACATTCAATTGCTGATTTTGATAAGCCTGCGACAGCTTATTCAAACGGGCGAGCCTTTGCTGTTCATAAATAATACCTGCTTTATAATTTTGTTCGCGGGCGCTTTCTAAAGCAGGCAAATGAGTGGAAGCGCCCAACTCGTTAAGCTTATCGCTTAACAACACGGCCCGGCTTTTTTCCATAAAATAAAATGCTTTAGGCATATCTTTCGCTACATAGCAGGCTTCGAGCGCTATGGCAAAAAAAGACCGGGTTTTATTGCGCCAGTATAACTTGCTTTGCTCGCCCAATTGTTCGTGCCGTGCCCTGGCAATAGCAGAATCCATTAAAACGGCGGAGGAAAGACATGCGTTGATATATTGCTTATCGCCATTGGATTTGTAAAGGTTGAGCAGCAATTCCGTTTTGTTATGAAGGATAACCAGCAAAAGATCTGTATTGCTGATCGCAGATAGCTGGCTTAGCGTTGGGATTTGTAAAAGGGAGCCCTGGTTTAACCCATATACCTGTAACGCTTTATGATAGTAATTTTCTGCAAGGGTATAGTGATCGTCCTTCTGCAGCCTGAAAGCTACTTCGCCAAGATTGATGTACCCCTTACACATCCGCTGCACATCACCTGCTTTTTTGGCAAATTCAACTGTTTTAAAATAGCAATCCTGCGCCTGCTTATATTTTTTTAAATGCTGAAAATAAAAATTACCCAAATCGGTATAATCATCTGCTACCTGAGCATATTCATTTGTTTTTTGCCTGGAGCGTATTGCGCTCTTAAATAATAAAACTGCTTTATCAAATTGTTCATCACGGGCACAAATAAGCGCTTTTATTTTAGCGGCGGTAGCCCATTCAAAATCATCACGCAGCATACCGGCATAGTGCATGGCAGAATCGGTATCGGCGACGGCGTTTTCGGGTTTACCGAGGTAAAAATAAGACTGGGCGCGCCGGTTAAACAATTGCATCATAGTAATGTCATCTCCCGCATACTTTGCAACCGTTAAACCGGCAGTGCATTCATCAACACAGTTTTGAAAATCACCCTTTTTAAATAAAATATCCGCTCTGCCTACCCTGCATTCAATAGCAATACCATAGTGAAGATTTAGCTTTTGATCTGATATAATAACACTGTCGTAATAATCTAAAGCCTTATTGTTTACATTGAGTGAGTTGTAAAAAATAGCAAGATTGTAATAACTGTTAACAGCATATTCCGGAGAACTGCCTGGAGCGTTCGAATTGTTGATGGCTATGGCACTCAACATATATTCAACAGATTCCCTGGTTGCTTTATTGCTATTTTCAAGAAATTCAAGCGTGGCAATACGATGCAGCAACCTTGCATATACAGAATCCCTCTTCAGTTTGCAATGTTCAAATTCATTCTTCAGTTCGTATGCCTGTTGCAATTTTACGTAATTGGTCAGCGAAGCATTTTCTACAGCCAGAATTCTGTTCCACATGTCTTTGCCAGAGGGGCACTGGGAAAAACAAGGCATGTTAAAGAAAAAGGCAGTGATGAGTTGAAACATCGCTACCCTTAAAAATATATTGCCTGCAGTAATCATACATGCTATCTGTTTCCGAAGTTCTATCTTCCTGATAAAGCTGCTGTTCCCTGCCCTGCAAGGCCTGTTTTATTAATCACTTTACCGTCTTTTGTTTTACCAGTCAACCCGGTTTCATTATATAAAAAAACAGGACTGGCCTGGTTTTTAAGAACAGCAAAAATGCTGTCTTTTTTTGCCATTGTTAAAGGCGTGCTTAAAATATTTTTATAGGTATAGTACCATGCGGCAAATTTTCCCGTGGCTATCGGCGCGGCAAATGAAGAACCGGACACAGGCGGTAAATTTATATTTACAGGATTTTCAAAAAAGAAATGTCCTGCATTGTCTATTCCATCTGCGTGCACGCCAGCATCCACCACCTTATTTGAAAAATTTTGAGTTGGGCTTACCTGGTCTTTATATACCGTTGTTATGGCTATTACATTGGGCAAAACAGGCGACAGGGATGCAGGGTAAAAATGTACACTGTCGAGGTTACGCTTTTGAAGTGAGTCTGATGGATTATATTCCGGATCTTCTATAGCGTCGTCTTTGTTGCCGGCTGCCGTGACCAGTAAAATATTATTTTTAGTAAGGTAATCCTCAATAAATGCTTTCAATAACACAGGATCAGTTAATTCTGATAATGCATTACCCGCACTATCGTATTTATTTCTGGATTCATAATAGCCAAAACTTGCATTGATGATGTTAGCCTTTCGGTTTTTTGCATAGGCGAACCCGCAAAGTATGCTGTAGAGATCACTTGTTCCATCGGCCCCAAAAATTTTTACGGGTAAAACAACTACGCTGTTCTTTTTGTAGCGCTCTGCTTCATCAATTATAAACTTTGTTACCGTGCTGCCATGCCTTCCCGGATTGTCGTCGAGCCAGTTGCTGTTGCCTGCGATGAAGTTCCATCCCTCACTTCCGCCGGGTATACAGGCACTGTCGCCTGCCTTATACAGGAAAGTGGAACCAACCAGGGCAGTATCCAGGCCTGTATCAAAAACGGCAACGCTTACCGTTGAATCACTAAACGATGAAGAGGCGGGAAGTCTTGTTTCCTTAGGCACATTAACTTCATCGGGAAATTGAACAGGAATATTGGTACTGAAATAAAGTGGCCCGCTCTCGCCGGTTACCTTTGGCTTACTTCTGCTACCGCTGCCTCCCTGTGCCACTTCTCCCTGCATATATATCTCAACACCTCTTCCCTCTAACAAAAAAAGAGATGAATCGCAACTGCCACACACAAACCGTATTTTTAATTCATTGCTTTCTTTTCGCACAATACTATCCTGCAGCCATTTATTGAACTCCTGCCTTGGAGTACCGGGTTTTAACCACACGATCATCTGCTTATAAGGATCAGGCTTTTCGCCTTCATAAGGAGATTTTACCTGGTAGGTTGTCCAGTCGGGGGGAGTGCGTGTACCTCCACAATCGCAACCGGCAATAACAATAAGGCAAAACACAGCAGTTATACGGATACAGGATATTGCCGACAGTGTTTTGGAAACTGTAATCTCCATACAATATGAAATTTAGGATGAGAAAGTATAAGCTTATATCGTGAAAGATGTGAATAGTAAATGCCCGCCCGGCTGAACGCCGTTCGGACGGGGTGAGAGGTAAAAAATTCACTATTACCTACTGCCTATTCACCTCTCAATAACATACACATATATTTTGCCTGATTTAATGTTATATATTAAAGGGAAGGATTACGGTGTACTACTTCTTTAGCCAAAGTTCGGCTTCTCTGCTGCCATCGGACTTTTCATTAATTACCTGCTGCAACAATTGTTCAGCCTGTTCTCTGTCGCCCGGTTGATTTCTTTGCAATAAAGTTACTGCTTTCAAAAACATGCCCGGGTTGCTGAACAACTCTTTTTTGGCCGCCAGTTCGTTAAAGCATTGTAATGCCTTGTTGTATTCCTTTGTAACAAGGTAGGTTATCCCTGCATATTTTAAAGCGTCGCTGTTCTCCGGATGAGCCTTATATACGGCTTCAAATAATTGTACAGATTTGGCATATGCTTTATCGTTATACGCTGCAATACCCTGCTGCAGGCTGTCTTTTGCACCATCCATAGTGATGCTCAAATGCGAAAGGTCTTCCTTCACGTAACGGTTGGCCAATTGCCGGGGATCAGTATTATTTTGAAAAAAAGAAAAATAAGCTGTCAAAATTAAAATCACTCCTGCGGCGGCAGCCACAGCCATTCTGATGCCTTTTTTATTGCTGTTCATCTGTATTACAGGCACTTCGGCTTTGAAATAGGCCGCATTAAGCGTTTGCAGGGTGCTTCTTAAAGCCGCTTCCTCAGTGCTGTATTTTCCGGTGTTATACATCTCGGCATCAATTGTTTTGTACACATGGAATAAGTCATACAATTCTTTATCCTTTTCCAGGTTAGCTTCAAAACGTAACTTTTCTTCGGGAGGCATGTCTCCTGAAAGGTAGTTTTCAAATTGTTCAATATTGTTATCCTTCATACGTTACCATTTCAATGAATTAAATTTAGGCGACTGTTTTACAAGAGCAATCAGCCTTGCCATACACTCCGATTTTTTTTTTCGTGCGTAGGCGTAGGTAACATTCAGTTGCTTTGCCACTTCATCCATTGCTATGCCACTCCAGCTCAACCGGAGTATCTTCTTACAGCTATCGCCCATTTCGGCAAGCTTTTCCGTAAGTAAATTGTTTCGCTCCTGCTGCAATACGCAATCTTCCGCCAATTTAAAGTTATCCTCGCCTATATAATTAAATCCTTCCGTATCGGTAATTGTTACCTTTTGCGTTTTCTTTTTATTTAATGTATTGAGCCATTTGTTTTTACAAATAAGGTATAAAAAAGCCTCCAGGGGGCATGTAAGTATAAAATCACCGGTTTTTGCTTTATTGTATATAGAAAGCAGGGCATCCTGAAAAATATCGGCAGCATCGGTTTCACTGCCATTGTTCCGGATGATCATCCATTTAATCTTTTCGGAAAACCGCTGGTAAAGTTCTTCCAGTACTACCGCATCGTTTTGCAATAAGGCATTAATATATTTCTGGTCGGGATGTTGCATGGGGTAATTGTAATGATTAAACGTACTAAAAATCTTCCGGGAGAGGGTAACAAATTTAAACACTAATGTATATTAGC
>CAMPJQ010000187.1 GCA_946886925.1 uncultured Terrimonas sp. | reverse complement strand
ATATACTATTATATCAATTGAATCTATGCCCGTCTTCATTATGAGTTAAGGTGGATTCCTCCCGCGTGGGAATGACAAGCTGCGGGACTATTATGGCCTGTAAGAAGGATGTTCAGTAGCATTATACTGCCGAACATTTTTACGACAGTTCAATTTTCACCCTGCTGCTTGCCACCCGACCAAAGCCTGCCTGCGGTAGGCAGGGAAGTGTCTGTATCTAGAATTAATAAATGTTTTCAGGAAATGAAAATTGAAATTGTTCTTTCTGTTGTCCGGCGTTATTCGCCGAAACCGAAGTTGAGCAGCCACGGCCGGATCATCCTGGCTCTGTTAACAGTGGATGATGTGTTGCCTGAAAAATTTTATGAAATTTAGCAGTCACTCTGTCTTACCGGTCTCTTCTTCTCCGGACGTTTTATTTTTAAACTTTTTGTAAAAGAACCAGATCATACCCAGCAGCACAATATAGCAGCCGTAATTGAACAGGTCGTGGTGGTCGAGTGTTCGCCCGTGTTTCCAGCCCTGCTTCCATTCTTTCCAGTTGTTTTCAAGCGCGATCATCAGCAGGGCGGTGCGGCAGCAGTTCAGGAACCATATTGCTAAAAATCCCCCGATGCCCCATTTGATCTTTTTCTTCCAGCTCATGCCGTTGGCAAGCACAAAAGCAGCCCAGAAGCTGAATATGCCCAGCCCCACACACTGCCAGTTCATAAAAAGACGGTGCCCGCCGGGCACTACAAGATACCTGGTGTTAACAACACGCGTATCCAATCCAACTGCCTGTGTTATCAGGTTGGCGGTGTGCATAATGCTCCCGGTAATCCAGTTGATATAATTGAAGTGTTCAACAAACCAGGCATTGTATCGTTTTTCGGGCAGGGTAAGGTCAACAAAGAACATATTGGCATAATAGAACAATGCAAACAATGCAATGAACTTCAAAAGAAAGGAGAGATCAAAATAGCGGTTTATTTCCTTACTTACGGATCTGATAAAAACTAACATTGTGTTCAGTGGTTTCAATGAATGATAGGGTATACACTATAATAGCCAGTTACTTTGAAGAATATGTTGGGCGACAATCCTCCAAAGTAACCGGCATTTGATATATCAATAGAGCGCTACTGCTTTATTCAACCTTTTTAAGATCATCCTGTGCTTTAGGTTCTTTTTTCCTTTTGTCGTATGCTTTCTTCGCTCCATAGGCAACTCCTGCGGCAATCAGCAGGCTTAGCCCCCCGTCAATGGGTATTTCATCAGGATCTCCTCCGGGGTCGCCAGGCAACTGGGCCAACAGCGAGGGAATATACATTACAAAGCATACAATGGTCAAAACTGCAGTTGTCAAAAGGGGTTTTAGTTTCATAATAAACGTTTTATAAGAATTAGAAAAGTGGTTACAGATTTATTTGGTCAAAAGTTTAATAACGGTACGCGACTCTTTTCCGGTTATCCTTAACTGGTAGATGCCGGCAGGCAATTTTCTTTCTAAGTCAAGTTTCTGGCTCAGGCTGCCACCAGCATGCTGAATATTCCTGCGCAATACAACCTGTCCTGCACTGTTCAGCAATTCTACCCTGTACATTCCTGCTGCCGAATTTTCAAACTGCAGGTTTACATTTCCATTGATAACCGGGTTGGGGTAAGCTTTGATCAGCGATTTACCCAATATGCCGGCGTTGGTAATGGACTTCCTCGTTAAAAGGACCACTTTAAACCTGTCGCAACTTGCGGAAGCCGGATCGGAATTCACCTGGAAGTATACCTGCGATATTTCGGATGTGTTGATCGTTGTGGAAGTATGCAGGTAATTGTCTTCAATGGTAGCCGAAATCACATCTGTAAGATCAATGGGATTGAACTCCAGGATATAACTTCTTTGCGTTGTATTGGAAAGATTGAGATAAAGCGTATCGCCGTTATCACTTACCGGCGACCTTCTGTCAACCATCAGCGATTGACCCTGCCTTACGATGGCCAGGTTTTCAAGCTCATTTGGCATTTTAATGGCGTCCATATCATCAATAGCGCTGGAGAAATTACGGCTGTAAGAAGTGAACACTTCATCCAAGATATTTGTTCCGGCATCATTAATGGTTTGCAGATTGATCCTTAATCCCTGCGCGTTCTTTGCCGGTGCAAATACCAACTCATTGCCCATAGCTGACTGCTCACTGCTGATAGCTGATCGCTGATCGCTATCGGCTGACTGCCTGAACACATTCTGTGCAGGTGTTGCCGACTTGTCGGATTCTTTGATCATGATGCTTCCGGCCGCTCCGGTAGATTGTACCAGGAAGCCCTGTCCACTCTGGATATACTGACTTTCAGGACTAACCGAAGCCGGTGTTACATCATAACCTGTACCGTTATAGCTGATATTTACATAAGCGCCTACTCCATAAGTGCCACCCATTTTTGGATCCCATACGTAGAAGCTGTTCTTCACATTGGTTCTGGTAATGGTTGCAAAATTGATGGGTGAAGCAAATGGGTTGGCAACGGCTGTAAACCCTGTAGCGCCAACAGGTATGGTTTGGTTGCCGGTCAGCAATGGCCCGTTCGCACGAAGTGTTGTATTGTTGGCCGGAACTGTATTGTCTTTCATTGTAATACTCCTGTCTCCTCTTACAAACAGGAAGTAAGGCTTATTGGCAACTGTTGCTGTTTTTGTGCTGGTTACAGCCTGCAGGGCGCCCGCGGCAGTAAAGCTTTTCAGCGAAGAAGTACTTTGGCCAAGGATATTCTGATCAAACCCATTGGCAACCGATCCCACGGTTACGAATGTTCCATATCCCGGATTAGGATTGGAGTTGGGGGATGCAGTTGTTACACCTTCCTGCCATGCCTGGTTAATGGTTTGTGTGCCACCTACCGGTGCACTCATGATTCTCCATGCCCTGCGTGCAGGTATATAGCGTTCAACAGTAACATTGCCGCTGATGCTTCCTCCTACAGGCGCAACCCTTGCAGTGTTGGTGGCATTGCTCTTGAGCGTAAGTTTATTGGCTGTGTTGAGCGTTCCCTTTACAACATTGAGCACATCGTAAATATTTAATGCAGTACCAATAGTAGCTGAAGCGCTGGTTCCGGTACGGTTTAGCGTTAACATTTTTAAGCTGCTGCCTGCACCTGCTGTAAAGTTCAGATTACCCGGACTGCCGCCATTGGTTCCAATAATAGCAAGATTCGATGTGGTAGAACCCGTTAAGGTTCCTGTGCCGGTTAGGGTAGTGATGGATAAAGTATAGCCATTGATCTTTAACTGGCTGCCCGATGGATTATTGAGTGTGCCATATACGGTCCAGTTGCCTGTCATCATATAATTACCGGAACGATTAGCGAGGTTAAATATCTTACCATCGCCGAAATCGGTTGGGTTGGCGCCGCTTCCGTCGAGGTTTACGCCCCATGTAAGTACGTTATGCAAATTGCCGGCTGCCTTGGAATAATATATGTTGCTTGCTGTTTTTGTCCATGTAAATTTAGCGGGTGCAGAAATGGTTCCTACTGAAGCAACTATATTATCATCGCCCGCATTGGCGCCGGTATAGCAGAATTTGGCTATACCGCTTGAATTGGTATTGGCAAAACCTGTACTGCCGGGATTGGCACCCGTTATCGTAAAGTCAACACGAACACCCGTTAATGGATTATTGAACTGATCCGTTACCTTCGCTTCGAGGCAATGTTCTGTGCCCACAGCGCCGGTACCGGTTAACGGTGTAACACTCAAATTGGTTACACTTGCTACGGGAGCCAGGGATTGACCACCCGGATACCCGTAAGAGTCGTAGCTGTCGTATCCATAAACAAAAATGCCAAAAGGAAGATTGGAACCATTGATTGTATGTGAACCCAGTGAGATATTCAATTGGGCGCCCCTGAAACCTGTAGCGCCAATCGGTGAAAATGATGCGGCTGGTATAACCACGCCGTCTAGCTTTAATGTGCCCACTGCTGCTGCGGGAGCCACTACATTTACATAATTACCACTAAAGCCCGATGCGGGTGTGGAAAAAGTATAATTTCCAAGAAACTGTTCATAGGGGGTTATGAGCATCATAAAGGGATCGGAGGTAACGCCATCGTAGCTGCTGCTATTGGAATACTGTGCAACAAGGATCGGGTTATTAGACCTGATCTGGGATGCGGTTGTAAGGATGGTTTCAAACAACTGCCCTTTATTTAAGTTGGCAACAATAGAACCATTCACCTCAATCGTAGTCCCATTGGCTGACGCCAGGAAACGGAAAGTATCTCCTCTGGTACGTGTTTTTAAAGGAACAGAAATAAAATTTTTACCCCACGCGGTAGCAGGTGGAAGTTGTTCTACTATATGATCGCAGGCTACATATCCCATAGGAATATTAGCGCATTGCATGCCCCCAAAAACGGCAATTGGTTTATTGGAGGTGATCAATGAACCCGAAAGGTCCTGCGGTGCAGCATCTGTATTGCGCAAAAGATAGGTTTGTCCCTGGTTAAGTACAATATTATAAGGCACACCTGCAGGTCTTCCGCTGGTAGTAACCGTTGGCGTAATAGTAACCGTAGTAGCATTTTGTGCAGCCACAATGCCAAACTGCGTGCTGTTAACAATGTTGGTATTTTTATAACCCAGGTTAATGTAAGAAGTACCCAGTATGTCTGTGGGTAAAGCGAGGTAAGCATCGGTAGTAGCAGTGTATCTGTTCAGTCCGTATACTGTAACTTCCTTGCCTGCAACGATATGAATACCTTTATTTTCTATCACGTCCGATGTATTCAGCTCAAGTGTACCCGTAGGCAATATAACTGTGGTTACCGTGCCCGGCGTAACGGTAAAATTGGTAGTAAACCCCGTTCCGGGAGCTGAAACCGTGCCCGTTGTGCTTTCATCCCCGCTAATAAAAAAAGAGAGTGCGCCGGGGCTATAGTTCCCGGGAAATGCAAGCCAGAAATCCATACCCTTACTATCAGGCGCCTGGGCATTGGCTGCGATGAAAAAAGTGCTTAAAAAGAGGGAAAGCCAAAATGGCAAAAAGACTTTTTTCAAAGATGGAAGGAAGTCAAATTGTTTCATACATGTTGGGATTGTTGGTTATGAAATTTTTAGTTGGCATTAGTCACGGCAACGTCTTTATAACTGAATTTAGAAATTACTGCTACATATGTGGGGACGGCTTTCGAAGCAAAAACAACCAATTCTTTATGAATTGGGTTAATGCAATCCGTTTCAAGTGTTTCGCCTGGCTGAATAATGATTTTTTTCATGCCTCCGTTTCCTCCGGCATCTTTTTCTATCTGGGTTTGAAAAGTTTCCTTCCAGGATACTTCAACCGGGTATTTGTTCTTATTATTCAATTTCAGGAATACAGCATCGCCGCCTTTACATGCAGATAAGGCATAGAAAAATTCTACACCATTAACTGTTTTATCCAATTGCCAGTTCAGGTCTTGTTCCGGTAAAGACAGGGGATAATTGTGGGATGCATATATACCTGGAGAAAGGAATAGAATAGCAATGATCAATAAAGTTTTGCCAAGGACTGATTTACGCCTGCAATACCCCGAAGTGGGTATAGTAACGGTATTACCTGAAAAACTTTTCATAAAGGATTTGTTATGATGAACAACAAAAATGGTCAGAAAATCCACGCTTGAATATTAAGCCTCACTGGTTTTATAATGTCGGATGGACCTTAAAACTTGCAGTAGAAGGGATATTGGAGGATGGTGTCAGCGCATAAAGTGGATTGCACAGATATACTATGCAACAGAATGACTAAAAAATGTTTTGGATAAGGGTTAATAATTGGATTTTAAAATGTGGGTACCATACTTGTGGAGAGATGTAAGCAGAATTGAAATGAGCACAGATTAATCGACATTAAACATATAAAAGTTTTTTAACAAAAAGAAATTTTTGATCGAGTAATTTAAGTAAAGCTGCTTGTTTCCTTTTATA
>CAMPJQ010000186.1 GCA_946886925.1 uncultured Terrimonas sp. | reverse complement strand
AAGTGTCGTTTTCCGGTCGGCCTGCAGCGCTATCATTTGTTCAATTACGGTATCAGCCGTAGCCTGCACTTTAAAAGCTTCACCTGGTTTTAATACAATGGTATTCCAGTTCCTGAATTTTTGGATATGTCCGCTGTAAACATTTTCATCGGTAACAATAATCGCCGATTTGGGATCCACAATCTTTTTTAATTGGGGAAAAGTGGCGTCAAAATAACAATGTGTAGAAGCGTTGCTGAATGTATATTTTACGGGATCCATTGCAGTTGTTTCGTATTTACGATTTTGAAATCAGAGTTGGCCGGATTATTCGGATTATATTATTTGAATGACCATTTTATCAAATGCAGCCAGTTCTTCATCGAGGGTTTTTGCCAGGTGATATTCTTCCTGTTTGCTGATATATTCCATAGCCTTATCAACAGTGGAAGGACTAACGGACCATGCTGAATAAATATCTTCCCAGTCAAAAGTATGAAGAAGGAATTTATTGCCATTGAGCCAGTTCGCGGATTCGGTTTTGAGTTGCTTTATGATTTCGGAAACCGGTTGAACAGGCATCAGCTTAAAGAGGCAATGAACATGTTCCCCGGCCCCGTTTACAGCTATTACCTGTATCCCCTTTTCTTCTCCATTTTTTTTCATGTAAGGAAATAATACTTTTCTTATCACACCGGTAAGCGAAGCCTGCCTGCCGGCGGTACACCATATGGCATGGATATAAATAAAAGTATTAGTGCTGCCCTGCATATTATTGATGCGGAATGGTTCAGGAGTTCATGATCTTATTTTGATGGTTGATAGATTCCATGTGTATAGCATCAAAATACTTGGTAATAAATTCATTGCTTAAACCAATCTTTTCACCTCTTTTAAATGCTCTTTCCAGAATTTCATTCCACCTGGAGGTTTGTAAGATCGTAATGTCATTGTCTTTTTTGTATTGCCCGATTTTCTCAGCCAGGTTCATACGCTGACTTAATATCTGCATCATTTCATCATCGAGGTGATTGATCTGCTGGCGGAGTTTTTCCAGTGCAGCATGAACCTCCTCCGAATTTACATCTTCTTTTCTCCAGGTAATTGCATCCAGCATTTCGGCCAGTTTTTCGGGAGTAACCTGCTGTTTGGCATCGCTCCACGCATTATCCGGATCAATATGACTTTCTATCATCAATCCATCAAAGTCAAGGTCAATAGCCTTTTGTGCTACTTCCATCAGTATATCCCTGCGGCCGCAAATGTGGGATGGATCGTTGATTATTTTCAATTCGGGATTACGCCTTTTCATTTCTATGGCCAGGTGCCACATGGGCGCGTTGCGGTATTCCGTGTTGCCGTATGCGCTAAATCCACGATGAATCAATCCTATGGTTTTAATACCGGCTTTGGCTATGCGCTCTACTGCACCTGTCCATAATTCAAGATCAGGATTGATGGGGTTTTTGATGAATACGGGAACATCTGCACCACGCAACGCATCCGCTACTTCCTGCACGCTGAAAGGATTTACTGTTGTACGCGCTCCTATCCAGAGCATATCTATTTCAAAGTGCAATGCATCCTGGGCCTGTTTACCCGTTGCTACCTCTACTGTTGTGGGCAAGCCTGTTATTTTTTTTGCCTGTTGCATCCAGGGTAAACCCTTTGTGCCAATTCCTTCAAAACTTCCGGGGCGGGTACGGGGTTTCCATATGCCAGCCCGGAGCATATCTACTTTTCCGGTATTGGCCAGGCGTTGTGCTGTTTCTATCACCTGCTCTTCGGTTTCGGCGCTGCACGGTCCGGAAATGATCAGTGGTTTTTTATTGAGTTTTTCCAGTACTACAGCTTTTGCATTGGTTTCAACCGCTTGCATATAAAATGTTTTATTTGTTACAAATTGAATTGTTGGTTATTTTTCACACTATCTTCTCTGGTCGGCATCATTCATTCTTATGTTTCTTCCTTTGTATTTTTTACCGTCAATAGAGCGTATCATCTGGGTGGCGGATCTTTTATCTACTTCTATCCAGCTATTCATTTCCTTCATATCAATTCTGCCCAACGAGTCTTTTTTTAAGTCGCTCATGTCTAAAATAAATTGCAGAAAACTCGCTTTGTAAAATCCATCCTTAGTACCAAGATTGACAAACAATTTGGTATAGTCTCCACCATTGCCGCCAAATTCACGTCCCCTGGTATCGCGCCTGCGGGTACTATCCCGTCTTTCTGTAAATGCTCTCGGATCTCTTTCACGGTATTCGCGGGTTCTTTCCCTTACGTTCAGATCTTCTGCATTTTCATAATATTTTAGGAACCTTTTAAATTCATGTGCAGCTAATCTTTTCAATACCTCTTCCTTGCTCACCTCCGCAAATTTTTCTTCCAGCATGGGTATGTAAGGTTCGTAGCTGTCGTCCTCTATATCCAGTTGAAGCAGGTTATCCATAAAATGGTAAAACTGTTTACGGCAAACATCCTTGCCTGCAGGTATTTCAAGCTTATGAAAAGGTACCTGCACCATTCTTTCAATTTGCCTGATCTTGCCAATTTCGCGGCTGTGTATAACAGACATGCAAATGCCTGTATTACCAGCGCGTCCTGTACGGCCGCTGCGGTGAGTATATACTTCTACATCATCAGGCAATTCATAATTAATAACATGGGTTATACCCTGCACATCAATGCCTCTTGCAGCTACGTCTGTTGCTATTAAAAGCTGAAGTGTTTTATCCCTGAACTCACCCATCACTTTGTCTCTTTGCTGCTGAGTAAGATCGCCATGCAAAGCATCAATATCGTATCCTTCCCGCGTAAGTTTTTCGGCTATTGCCTGGGCATCTGCCTTGGTTCTGGTAAAGATGATGCCATAAATACCGGGGTTAAAATCAATTAATCGTTTCAATGCTTCATAGCGGTGCTGAGCGCTGGCCACGTAGTACTGATGATCAACATTTTTATTGGCAGTGTTCATTTTACCCACCGTTATTTCTACAGGCTGTTTCATGTATTTTTTACTTACACGGCGGATTTCCGGGGGCATGGTTGCGCTAAACAGCCATGTGCTTTCACGATTTGGTGTGTTCTGTAAAATAAATTCAATGTCATCCTGGAAACCCATGTTCAGCATTTCATCGGCTTCATCCAGCACTACATATTTAATTTGCTCAAGGTTTATTGCTTTGCGTTCAATTAAATCAATCAATCTTCCCGGTGTGGCTACAACAATCTGTATTCCTCTTTTCAGGTCCCTGATCTGTGCCCCAATAGAAGTTCCCCCATATACGGCCACCACATGCATGCCGGTTATAAATTTCTTAAAGAGCTCTATTTCATTCACAATCTGCATACACAATTCCCTGGTAGGACAAACCACCAATGCCTGCGGATATTTATCTTTTGCATCTATCAATTGCAGCAACGGTAAGCCAAAAGCCGCCGTTTTTCCTGTACCTGTTTGCGCCAACCCCACCAAATCCTTGGTGCCGCTCAGCAAAACAGGAATCGCTTTTTCCTGTATAGGGGTTGGCTGTTTAAATCCCAAAGCATCGGTAGCCTGTACCAATCTCCCGTCTAAACCCAACTCTTCAAATGTCATCATATATTAAAAAAATTTTCGCAAAGATAAACACGATTTCGCTGATTCTGCTTATTATTTGCCATTTTGTATGCTGTATTTCTCTTAATATTACCTGATTATACGATTTATTTTATTGGCATTTTCCATGAGTTCCTGTAAATAGACATAATTTTCTTTTTCGATGCAACTTTTGAATTTCCTTAATTGCGTAATATGCTCATTGAGTACATCTAATACATGTTCGCGATTTTGCCTGAAAATGGGAAGCCACATAGCGGGATTGCTTTTCGCAAGCCGGACTGTGCTTTCAAAGCCACCGCCTGCCAGTTCAAAAATGGCATTTTCTTCTTTTTCCTTTTCCAGCACTGTATTTGCCAGGGCAAAAGAGGTGATATGAGAAATATGGCTTACATAAGCAGCATGCATATCATGCGCATCTGCATCCATATAGGTAACATGCATCCCCAGGAGTTTATATACTTCTTCAATGGTATCAACAGCATCTTTATCGCTCTTTTCTTTCTCACAAATTACACAGGTACGCCCGGCAAATGCATCCCGAACGGCTGCTTCGGGCCCGCTGTATTCTGTTCCCCACATTGGATGTGTAGCAACAAAACGGCTTCTCATAGGATGATTGGCCAAGGCTTCGCAGAGTGCCTGCTTGGTAGAACCTGCATCTGCCACAATTTGTTTTTCGGTTATCAGATCCATTATTTTCTCCATCACCGGAATAGTGGCATCAACAGGAATGGCAACATAAATAAGATCGCTTTTTTTAACGGCTTCTTCCAATGGCAGCGCTTCGTCTATGATGCCTAAATCAAGCGCTTTTTTTATACTCGTCTCCGTGCGGCTTACACCAATCACATGTTTTACTAATCCTTTCTCCTTTAAGATAATACTAAAAGAACCGCTGATAAGACCTACGCCTACAATGGTAATGGTATCGAACATTGTTTATTTTTTTCCTTTCTGTGATGTTTTGATTCTGTTTATGCTATCTTCTATTTTTTGCTCTGTGCAACATAAGCTTACCCTTACATACCGCTCGCCCGCGCTTCCAAAAATGCCTCCCGGCGTTATAAATACATTTGAACTATACAATACCTCGTCACTTAAAGCATAGCCATCTTTGTAGCTTCCTGGAATTTTGGCCCATACAAACATGCCTGCCTGCTCTGGTGAAAATGAGCAATTAAGCAACTGCAGCAAGGCAAATACTTTTTCTCTCCGTTTTTTATACATTGTATTAATGCTGTTGTACCATTCCCTGCCAAGCATTAAGGCTCTTGCGGCCGCCAGTTGAACCGGCAAAAACATACCGCTGTCCATATTGCTTTTAAAGCGCAATACCTCATCAATTCTTTCCCTTGCGCCACATAACATTCCTACGCGCCAGCCGGCCATATTCTGCGATTTGCTTAATGAATTTAGTTCCACAGCTACTTCTTTAGCGCCTTCCACGCTTAAAAGGCTTGCGGGACTGTTGTTCAAAATAAAACTATACGGATTATCGTGCACAATTAGCAGCCGGTTTGCTTTTGCAAACGCAACCAGGGTTTCAAAAAATGATTGAGTTGGCAACTGCCCCGTAGGCATATGGGGATAATTTATGAAAAGCAAACGGGTTGACTGATTTGTCGTTGAAGTGCTGATCAGTTTTTCAAGCTTTTCAAAATCGGGCAGCCAGTTGTTGTTTTCTTCCAGCTTATATTCTACAATATTTCCTCCGGCCAATTTTGCGGCGCCCCGGTAGGTAGGGTATCCGGGATTAGGCACGTATACATCGTCTCCTTCATTTATATAGGTCATGCATATATGCATGATGCCTTCCTTGCTGCCGATCAGTGGTAATATTTCCGTTTCGGGGTTAAGCGTTACGCCGTACCATTTATCATACCATGCTGCAATAGCACTGCGCAAAACGGGAGATCCTTTGTAATTCTGGTAAGCGTGCACGTTGGATTTGGCACTTTCCTCCTGCAGGGTTTTGATTACGTCCGGGTGCGGAGGCATATCCGGACTGCCAATACCGAGGTTAATGATTTGCCTGCCCTGCCGGTTCAATTCATCTATTTCTCTCAGCTTTTGGGAGAAGTAGTATTCGCCAATCCCTTCTAATCGTTTTGCTGTCATAATAGTGGTAAGTAGTAAGTAGTAAGTTATTGTTAAGAATAATGTTTCCCCTTTCGGTATACGCCATAAATTTTTAAATCTTCAGTAAGGCCTTTTATGTCTTTTATTACCTGGTAAAACCGGCCCAGCGAATCAAATTCCATATCGGCATGAAAAGAGTATCTGAAGTCGGATCCCGGGATAGGCGAGCTTTGCAATTTACTGAGATTGATCCCTCCCTCAGCAATTTTTGTAAGTACTTTGGCCAGGCTGCCCATAGAGTGATCGGTATGGAAATTAACAGAAGCTTTATTGGCATTTTCAATTACCTGTGCCAGGTCTTCATGCTGTAATA
>CAMPJQ010000185.1 GCA_946886925.1 uncultured Terrimonas sp. | reverse complement strand
GGCATAAACTGGCTGAAGGCCAATACCGAAGGTTGGGCAAAATTCCTTGCCTGCTTAAAAGCATACCTGGAATATGGAATTAATTTGCGGAAGGGGGCCTTTGATTTTCGAAGTTCACAATAGGTTTCATGAAGAAACCTGGCTTTTTGTTTTTTCCTTTCAGCAATGAAATGTATATTTTGGATTGCAATTTATTTTTAGGAAGAACCCTTACAGGTAACTGCCGCATCGCCGTATATGGATTCTGGCTATATTTAAGGTTCAATTTTAAACTCATAAACAGATGCACAGAAAAACTTTTATAAAGAACACATTAATTGGAGCAGCAGCATTTACCATCGTTCCCCGGCATGTGTTGGGTGGGAAAGGCTATACAGCGCCAAATGACCGGGTTAACCTGGGCTTTATTGGTAATGGAAAACAGGCAAGGGGTTTGTTGAAAGCGATATCCGCCGTTCCTGAAACCATGGTACTGGCTGCCTGTGATGCAGATAAAAAGAAACTGGAACATTTTGTAACTCTCGCAAAAGCCGCCAATGCAATAAAAACAAATGCTGATGTGATAGCGTATGCACATTACCGGGAGTTGCTGGAACGCAAAGATGTTGATGCCGTAGTTGTAGCCACTCCGGACCACTGGCATGCCCAAATAACCATTGATGCAGCAAAAGCCGGTAAAGATATTTATTGCGAAAAGCCACTGGCTTTAACGATTGCCGAAGGCAGGGCGATGGTTGACGCTGTGCGGAAATACAAACGGGTACTGCAAACAGGAAGTATGCAACGCTCGCAATACAATTTCAGGCAGGCAGCGGAACTGGTGCTGAATGGCTATATAGGACTGGTGAAAGAAATTAATGTTTCGGTAGGAGAGCCTGTAAAGCAATGCGATTTACCCTCCCTGCCTGTTCCGGAATATCTGGACTGGAATATGTGGATTGGACCGTCTTTGTACCGGGGTTATAATCCAACATTATCACCACCAATAGAAGACAATTCATGGGCATGGTGGCGCGGATACAGAGGCTTTGGAGGTGGATATATTACCGATTGGGGAGCGCATATGTTCGACATTGTACAATGGGCTTTGGATATGGACGATTCCGGCCCGGTAGCATTTAATCCGCCTTCAACCCCGGCAGTTCAAAACGGTTTATCCTTTACTTATGCTAATGGAATTGTGGTTAATCATAAACAATGGGGAGAAGGAAATGCGATCCAGTTTATAGGCACTGAAGGTACAATAGAGGTATCAAGATCTTTTTTGAGGTCGAACCCGGAGAATATTGTTAAGCTGCAATTAAAGCCATCCGACAAAAAATTATACCACAGCGATAATCATCACCAGGATTGGATTAATGCTATTAAAAAAAGATCGCGACCTATTGCGGATGTAGAGATCGGACACCGTACGGCAACAGTGTGCAACGCGGTAAATATCGCCTATGAACTGCAACGGCCGCTGAAATGGAATCCCAAAAAAGAAAAATTCGATGATGATTTCGCGAACCTTATGATCTCTAGACCCTATCGTGCTCCATGGAACTTTAATGATTTTTAAATATTTACTGAATTTCAGTGTGATAGCTTAGTTATTCAACAACAAACCTTTAATTTGATAGAAACAATCAAAAACATATCAGGCCTGCCGGAAACCAGGACAGAACAGCTTTTAAATATAGCTCAATCCAAAAAAATATTAAAAAACGAATATTTTATAACAGAAGGGCAAATTCCCCGGAAATTCTGTTTTGCTCTCAGTGGTCTTTTTCGCTATGTATATATTGATAAGGACGGAAATGAATACACAAAAGCGATCATATCTGAAGATAATTTTATCTCTTCCTATTCGGCTATGATTAAAGATGCACCTTCTTATTTTTTTATCCAGGCCCTGGAAGATGCCGAAATTCTGGAAATTAATTACCGGGATTGGCTGAGCCTAAAAAAAAGCGATCCGTTTTGGGATGGCTACCTGGTTACACAGTTAGAAAAAGCATATTGCTTAAAAGAGAAGCGGGAAAGAGATTTACTGCTACTTGATGCAGAAACCCGGTACATGGATTTTTTAGAAGTTTTTCCTTTACTGGAAAACCGGGTAAAATTGCATATGGTGGCGTCTTATCTTGGCATTAAACCTGAATCGCTAAGCAGGATCAGGAAAAAGCTCATGACTTAACATAAGTCAGCATTTTACACGAAAGCCGGGTATTACGGATATGCCATGCGAACCTATGCACCTGCGTAGTAATAAAAAGCACATAACACACAACAGATAAAAGAAAACTTATCTGAACCAGAAATTAATTTTCAACCAACTATTTTTTATATTGTATACCAATTAACGATCAATGGCAAAGTCTGCACAGCACTACGGCCAAGAACAGGTAAATGCTTTTATTCAAAAACTGGATCACCTCTGAAAGAGACGGTTGAAAAATTGAGGCAGATTATTTTTGTAAACCAACAAAACAATAGAGGAGAGCAGGTGAAATGGAATTCTCGGGCTTTCTGGTACAGGTAAATGAAACCCAATTGATCCTAATAAAATCAATTTATGAATAACCACAAAGGTAATTTGCCTGTACTGGCTTTTAAAACGCCGGACGCAATGGAGAAATGGCTGGCAAAAAATTATTCTGCTTCTGATGGCGTATGGCTGAAGATATATAAAAAAGGATCCGGTACACCAACTGTTAGTTATGCCCAGGCTGTTGATGTGGCATTGTGTTATGGATGGATTGATGGATTATTAAATCCCGTGGATGAAAAGGCTTATATGATTCGCTTCACTCCCCGCCGTTCCAAAAGCATATGGTCTAAAAAGAATATTGAAAAGGTTTCGCGTTTAATAAATGATGGAAAGATGAGACCAGCTGGATTAAAAGAGATAGAAAAAGCAAAAGCCGACGGAAGATGGGAACAGGCTTACGATTCGCCATCTAATATAGAAATGCCGGATGATTTTTTGAAATTACTTTCCAAAATCCCTAAAGCCAGAATTTTTTTTCAAACGCTCAATAAAACGAACACTTATGCCATTGCCTGGCGTTTGCAAACGGCCAAAAAACCCGAAACCAGGGAAAAACGCATGAAAACAATACTGGAGATGTTGAGCAGGGAAGAAAAATTTCATTAAAGAGGACTTGGCTTAGCATTTTAGAGACTCAACCTTTGTGTAATCTTCAAGTGCCGGGCAAAATTTTAATACCTTTGAACACCTCTTTCTCTGTTCCTCTTTAATAACTCCGGTCTTTAATGTTATCACGAGGCAACAACTTATTATCGCTATGACATCAAATTCAGAAATGAAAAAGCTATTCTTTTGATTTTAATGATGGTTGCAGCACAAAAAATAAAAAACGTAAAACTGAACTGGATGATATAGGCCATTTACCCCATATTGAAGCCTACCCCGCATTATAGAGCCACTCCAAAAAAATTTACTGCAATAACCTGACCGGCACTCAGCCAAACGCCGGATTTGCATAATTTCCTTATAAAGAACCAAAGAACTGTTGTATATTATGCCAGCAAAAATTAAAAATCATGAGAAATTATATCATTCTCGTGCTCACCTCTTTTATCGGTTCCTCCATACTTTATTTATACAAAGCGCCTGGTGCTGCATATGTTTATCAAAATCCGGAAGTTGTACAATCCTATAAAAAGCAGTATGCATTGGGTTGTAGTCCTAACCTTTCTGCCATTAATTTTAGCGACAGTGCCAATATAATCCCGTTGCTGGAAGGCTGGGGAAAACATCGTATGCCGGTAACCGTAACCAACGACAGTGCAGGTATTTATTTTCAGCAGGGCATTAACATGTATTATGGTTTTCACATTATTGAAGCCCTGGCCTCTTTTGAAAAAGCTGTACAATTTGATGGAAGTTTTGCTATGGGGCACTGGGGTAAAGCCCTGGCTTATGGCCCCAATATCAACGACTTTGGTTATGCGGCTTCACCCGAAGCATTGGCCGCTGTGCAAAAGTCAGTCGAACTTTGCGGCAACTGCACACCTGTTGAAAAAGCACTGATCGTAGCTATGCAAACACGGTATTCGCCGGACACCACACAAACAAGGGAAAACTTAAACCGGTTGTATGCCGATGCTATGAAAAAAGTGCATGAAACCTTCCCGCAGAGTGCCGATGCAGCTGCTCTGTACGCCGATGCTTTAATGGTGCAGCACCCATGGGATCTGTATGACCGGTTGTATAAGCCCAAACCGTGGACGGCTGAGATCGTACGTGTACTGGAACGAGTGGTAAAACAATTTCCTGATCACCCGGGAGCGGGTCATTATTATATTCATGCCATTGAAGGTTCGGAGCATCCCCAAAAAGGATTGGCAGTTGCCAACCGGCTGGGTGATATGATGCCCGGGCTGGCACACCTCGTACACATGCCTTCACATATTTACATCCGGTCGGGTTATTACCAAAAGGGAGTGGAGGTTAATGAAAAAGCGGTAAAGGGGTATAATCAGTATTTATCTCAATATCCGCCTGTGGTTAATAATGCTTTTATTTATATCGTGCACAATCTTCATATGCAGGCAAGCTGTGCTAATATGGCTGGTGATTATACAACCGCATTAAAAATATCGGAGGATGCCAAAAATAGTTTCGACAGTTCGTGGCTTGATGCCGGTGGATATCTCGGTATGTATTCGCAGTATGTGTATATGACCCCTTTTTTTACTCTAATTCGTTTTGGTAAATGGGATGAGATTTTGAAAACACCCTCTACCAATAACTCCAGGGCATATGCCAATATTATATGGCATTATGGACGGGGTTTGGCCTATGCCCGCAAACATCAGCTTGAAGCGGCCAAAGTGGAGTTGCTACATATACGCGATAGTATGCCCTCTGTTTTATTGCATGAAAGCCCTTCTGCTTTTAATGCTGGTATTGCAGCCGTGCAGGTGGCTGAAAAGATTTTGGAAGGTGTTATTGCGGAAGAAAGCGGTCAGTACCCGCTGGCAATCCGGTTGCTTGAAGAAGCGGTGGATAAAGAAACAGCTATGCTATATAATGAGCCAAAAGATTGGCCGCACCCGGCACGGCAATACCTTGGACATGCTTTGCTGAAAACCAAACAATATGTAGTGGCCGAAAATGTATACAGGGAAGATCTAACTGTAAATCCCAACAATGTTTGGTCGCTTACCGGGTTGGCAGATGCACTACAGCAGCAAAAAAAAGAAAAAGAGGCTAAAAAAGTGCGGCAAAAGGCCAAAGCAGCATTTACTGAAAGTGGGGTAAAAATTACAGGATCTGTATTTTAGGCAGACATCGGTCATTTTCAAACAAACGGCAACAGGAAATATTTCCTGGCGCCGGAATTATAATGGCGTTTATAACGGGCTTAACAACCATATTGGCAAAGCAGTGATAAAGAAACTAAAGTATTAAGTAGAGAGCTTCACGTTAACGGCATTGGCGCCTTTAGGGCCCATTTCAACTTCAAAAGTTACCTTGCTGTGTTCTTTTACCGGTTCCAGCAATGAATTCACATGTACAAAAACACTTTCCTGTGTTTCTTTGTCTTTAATAAAACCATAGCCCTTCGACTCGTTGAAGAAGGTAACAATTCCCTTCCGGATCAGGTCTGCCGGGTCAATATCTGCCTGCTTGCGGACGCCGATTTCAATGTCTTCCACGTTAATCTTTACTTTTTTCCGTGGATCAGGAGGAGTTGATGAAAAATTGCCGTTTTCATCTACATAAGCAAGCATATCATCCAAGCTCTTTCCGGATTTGGAATTTTCCTTCCGCTCCTGTTTGCGCTCGGCTTTTTCTTTTTTGTTTTGTTGTTTTTTCTTTTCTCTTTCTTTTTTACTCCAGGTTTCTGCCATAAATATTATTTTACTTAATGTTTAACTGATTGTTTTTTCAGGTGAAGAGATTGCAGGAAAAGTGGTGAAGCTTTTCGCGTATCCTCTCAAAAGTACGAAATTTTCGGCTATTTAAAGGTAGTTGTGTGTAAATCACGTCTGGACTTGATTTTAAAGTTCACCAGTAGCTG
>CAMPJQ010000184.1 GCA_946886925.1 uncultured Terrimonas sp. | reverse complement strand
GCCAAAAGCACGCTGACATTAAAGTATGGTACCAAATTTTCTAAAATAAAAAAATTGTTTCAAAACCTGAAAACCGCAGATAAAAAAAGGGGGATAGCAACCCGCATTGTATTTATAGATGATGCCACTTCTGCAAAACAGGCTGGTATTAAACCGGTAAAAAATGTAAATCCAAGGGAATGCAAAAGAGCCGTTGATGATCTGTATAAAAAACATATACCTGATTACATTGTGCTGGCAGGCGCACAGGATATATTTCCATTCCAGGAGATCAATAATCCCGCGGATGCGGATGGAGATTTAACTGTGCCTTCCGATCTCCCCTATGCGTGCGATGCTCCTTACAGCAAGAACATCCAATCCTTCACAGGACCTACCCGCGTGGTAGGCCGCATTCCGGATGTACCCGGTGAAAATGATGTACAATACTTTACAACCATTATCAATAACATCATAAATGCCAAACCCCGGAAAGAGGAGTTGTATATGCAGTATTTTGGTGTAAGCGCATGGGTATGGCGTGTATCAACTGAACTGAGCCTGCAGAATATCGTTGGCAATCATAACAATCTATTGCTCAGTCCTGGTTCAAAAAGTAAGTATACTGCAACCCAATTAAAAAAACTTACTCATTTTTACAATTGCCATGGCGCACAAAACGACATGGCTTTTTACGGGCAAAAAGGAAGCAACTACCCGATAGCGCTTAGTTCAACGCAATTAAACGGCAAGGTCAGCGAGGGAACCATTGTAGCGGCAGAATGCTGCTATGGCGCAGAATTGGTAAACCCGGACCTGCTTCCTCAGCCCGGCGCTTTAAGCATTGCCAATAACTATTTAAAGAACAATGCTATTGCTTTTATGGGCAGCAGCAATATCGCATATGGACCTGCGGACTCGCAGGGGCTTGCAGATTTGGTAACACAGTATTTTATAAAAAATATTATCAGCGGCGCATCAACAGGAAGGGCATTGCTACAGGCAAGACAGCAATTTTTGAGCGAATCAGGACCGCATCTTGACCCTTATGAATTAAAAACCATCGCGCAGTTTCATTTACTTGGAGATCCTTCAGTATTGGCTGTAATTGACGAAAGCGTAAAAAAAGTCGTTTCAAAAAATACAGTACAAAATACAAGAATGAAATTATTCAATAAAGGCAGCGATCTAAAAAAGAGTCTTGCACCCAGCCATAAAGAAAAAACGGTAACACCGTCTGCTCATCAAAAAGACATCAATACACTATTAAAGGAAACAGGTTTTACTGCTTACGACAAAAAAGGGTTATATAAGGCCAGTATAAAAACCGGTTCGCAGAGTATAGCAGAAAAGAAGCTGGCACCCCGCACAGCCAGATTCCGTACTTTCGTGAAGGAGATTTCCACACCAGGGTCAGTAGGTTTTGATAATATTAAAGTACTGGTGGTTAAAGAATCCCAGGACCAGCTACTGGGGTGGAGAATATATGAGCGGAGGTAAAAAAAATACGGGTAAGATAAAGGAGGTACAACTTTCAGGGAAAGTTGTGATGAAAAAAACTTCTGAGGGTTCCAAATCGGAGCGCAGTGCCATGCTGTTGCAAACAGAAAGCAAATCGTATATTTTAAGGAAAATGGGGGGCAATCCATTTAAGGATGTGTCACTTGAAATATTTGCAGGGAAGAACATAACAGCTACAGGAATATTAGACCGGAATTTATTTTTGGCAAAAGAAATAAAAGAGAATTTGTAGTTTATGGTTTATACCAGGTTACAAGTTACAAGTTGCAGGGTACAGGTTGCACACTTTGCGTGCCTCCCTTCATTCTCACATTTTTAAACTTCCACATTTTCCACATTTAAAATTTGTACCCTCTTAAAAAAGCTTCCACCGGCATCCGTTTTTTACCTTCCAACTGCAACTCCTGTATTTCGATATATCCGTCTTTACCTGCATAACGAAAAAATTGCTTGCCGTCTGATTCATATTTGCCCGGCGGTATAAGCGGCGCAGTTGTAATTTTTTTTGCCCGGAAGATTTTTAATGTTTTTCCGTCTAATAATGTAAATGCAGCGGGAAAAGGTGATAACCCGCGTATTAAATTATGAATTTCTTCTACCGGTTTGTTCCAGTCTATGCGGCAGGTTTCGGTAAAAATTTTGGGGGCATGTTTGAGGGGGCGAGTGTGGAGTGGTAAGTGGCCGGTGGTAAGTGCTGAGTGCTGCTGTGCCTTTTCTTCAATTGTTCCGTTTACCAGGTCGTCTATGGTTTGCACTAAAAGTTTTGCTCCAGTTTCTTTCATACGGTCGTGCAGTTCGCCGGCGGTTTCATCTTCACCAATAGCAAAACTTTGCTGGAGTAAAATATTCCCTGTATCTATTTCTTGCTGCAGCTTAAAAGTGGTTACCCCGGTTTCTTTTTCACCATTGATCACCGCCCAATTAATAGGCGCTGCACCACGATACTGGGGAAGCAATGATCCGTGTACATTTATCGTTCCCATCGGTGGCATGTTCCAAACCATTTCGGGCAACATGCGAAAGGCAACTACAATTTGCATATCCGCTTTCAATGATCTCAATTCATCAACAAATAAGGGATCTTTTAGCTTTACAGGTTGAAGAATCCTTAATCCCTGCTCCAAAGCATATTTTTTTACTGCGCTTTCGGTAAGCTTCATTCCCCTGCCGGCCGGTTTATCAGGAGCGGTTACTACGGCAATTATAGTGTATCCTGCTTTCACCAATGCATCCAAAGAAGCAACAGCAAATTCGGGCGTACCCATAAATACAATGCGAAGATCTTTTTTATCAGAAGGGGCTGTTTTTTGTGCAGGCATGATTGCAAAATTACTAAACCGTTCGTGAAGCAGCGCAAGACGAGAAAAGAGTGGTATTCAAAACTGCCAATTCCGCACTCATCTTCTTCTCACTTTTCACATTAAAAATCTTCATACAGCAAATACTTCTTTCTTATTTTTTTGAATGCAGATAATCCGGGTTCCCAGCTTTTGCGGATATCCGCTTCGGGCACACCGTTTTTAATTTGCTGCCACAATTCATTGTTGCCCGCTAATTTATTAAAGAATGACCCCTCCATCTTTCCTGATTTGGGAACAATAAAAAATTTCTCCTTATCCGGAAAAAGCCGGTAAGCTTCTATCAGCCATTTTAATTGCAGCCTGTTATCGACTTTATCCAGCACTTCTTCCACTGTTCCGCTTAAATCCCATCCATAGCAAAGTTGTCCGTATAATTTTGAATTTTTTGCTCCTTCTGTTGGATTGGGTGTAAAAGAAAATAAATTGCTGGGCAAAGACGGATGTCCGAACACCTGGAAGGGTTTTGCCGTTCCCCTGCCCTCACTTAAAACCGTTCCTTCAAAGAAACAGGTAGAAGGATAAAGGTATACCGATTGAATATTGGGCAAATTAGGAGAAGGACGTACGGGCAGTACATATTTGCTATCATGCGTGTAATTACCGCATTTTATAATGGTAAGACTGAATTTTGATAAGGCCGTATTTCCCCCCGGCTTTGGATCAATGTAAACGTTAGGTTGAGCCTTTGTTTTTACGGAAAGCATGTTTTCTTTCAGCAACATGCAGGCGTATTCCCCAATCGTCATTCCGTATACAACAGGTACGGGTTGCATACCAACAAAAGATTTGTATTGCGTATCCAGCACAGGTCCGTCTACATAAAAGCCGTTAGGGTTTGGCCTGTCAAGAACGATCAGTGGTTTATTTAGCGCAATGGCAGCCTCCATAAATTCCTGTAGTGATGAAATGTAGGTATAAAACCGAACACCCACATCCTGTATGTCAAAAATCAAAACATCCACATCTTTTACATCTTCTGCAGCAGGCTTTCTTTTACTTCCGTATAAAGAAATAACCTGTATACCCGTTTGTGCGTCAGTATAATTACCTACTTTTTCACCAGCATCCGCAGTGCCTCGGAAGCCATGTTCGGGAGAAAATATTTTTTTTATAGTAATACCTCTGCTTTTGAGGGTATCAACAAGATGTAACTGATCAACAAGTGAAGTTTGATTGGCAAACACAGCCACCGATTTTCCTTTCAGCAAATGAACGTACTGATCTAATCGTTCAGCGCCGGTAATAACATTATTTTTTTTGTTGATGTTGTGTGCAGCAGAAAGATAATTTGTGTCAGCATTATTGCTATATATAGCTGATGCACAGTAGCATGAAACGCCAGTTGCAAAAAAGGTTACCAATGCTATTATGGAATGATATACCGGCATAACAATTTTTTAAGATTGATATATATATTTTTGCCGGAATAATCCGGGGCTCAAATATCCTTAAACTTTTGTAGAAAGAGCAGGAATCATTTACCTTTCCTGATTTTAAATACTCAAAATTTACATTTATGCAACAGGCAAAAAAAGGAGATGTGGTACGTGTGCATTATACAGGACGCTTAACCGACGGGAACCAGTTTGATTCTTCTGCTGGTCGTGAACCATTGGAATTTACTTTGGGAGCAGGGCAAATGATCAAAGGTTTTGATACAGGAGTTGAAGGGATGGCTATTGGAGAAAAAAAACTGATTAACGTTGCACCCGAAGACGGATATGGCTTAAGGAATGAAGAAGCCATTATTGAGTTTCCAATTGAGCATGTTCCTGCCGATATGAAATTAGAACCCGGTATGCAGCTTACACTTCAAAATCAGCAGGGGCAACCGGTTCCTGTGGTAGTTACCGAAGTACAGGAAAAGACTGTTATATTAGATGCAAATCATTTTCTGGCAGGTAAGGATATTGTATTTGATGTGGAACTGGTGGAAATTGTATAACAAATAAACTGTAAGGCGGAAAGTGAAATGGATTTTCACTTTCCATCTTTCTATTGCCATTCAAAGTTTTCAGAACGCGGTATCTTATTGAATACTTCAGCAAATAATGGAGGTGGCGTAGCTAAACGGCGTCTTTGTGTATTCATCCAGGCGCCGTCAACAGTAATTACTGCAGCCAGTGTGTCGCCATTTGTATAAATATGGTGTTGCATGGTCCACCTTGAGCCATCTTTTCTGGCTTTGAGCATCACAAAATCTATTTCAACACGGTCGCCAAATTTGACTTCTCTTTTAAAAACGCATTCCTCCCTGAAAAGTATGGGCCCCAGACTATGCTCCTGCATTACTACAGGTGTTAATCCATGTTCGGTTAAAAAGCACATGCGTACATAAGCCCCAAAATCGTAATACCTGGAGTGGAGCATATGAAAATTCGGATCAAGATCCGCCCACCTTACTTCAGGGTTTTTCTTATATACTTCCATGACTTATATAAGATTTAAATACGCATAATGATCAAAACCTACAGATACAATTGCCTGGCTCACATTATGCATTATAGAGTAATGCGTAATATTCATCGGCCATTCTTCCGGAATCAAACCTGAAACGGGTATCATCCATGCCATTTTTCATAACCTGCCGCCACAGATCGGGGTGATCATAATACAGGGGAAGGATTTCCTTCTCTAATATCTCGTATATTTTTCCAAGATCATAAGCATCCTGTTCCTGTACCGTCATATGCGCGTAATCTGCTTTGGGTACTACAAAGCCATTGTGGCCGTGATGAACGAATTCAGGAATCCACCCATCATCCGTTGAAAAATTCACGGCGCCGTTCATCGCTGCTGTCATGCCACTGGTGCCCGATGCTTCGCGGGGCACACGCGGGTTATTCAACCACAAATCCGCGGCCTGTTTTAACCGTTTACTCAGTGTTAGTTCATAGCCTATACATACCGCCACATTTTTATAAGCCTTGCTCAGGTTAACGAGGTAATTAAAATCACTGATGGCGGGATAATCCACAGGGTAAGGTTTCCCTGCCCAGATGATCTGTACAGGATATTTGGTGCTGCTCAGCAGCGCCTCAAAGCGATGCTTATCGCGGGTAATCAATTCAGCTCTTTTATATCCAGCAAAACGTCTTGCCCAAACAATGGTAAATACATTCGGATCAAATAATTTGCCGGTTTGATCTGCAACCGTATCAAAAGCTCTTTTCTTCAAAAACCATTTACGGTCAATAAAATTGTCTTCATTGTTTTCTTCAGCCGCATAGTACAATTGCTTATCGGCCCAGTATCGCCAGTTTTGTG
>CAMPJQ010000183.1 GCA_946886925.1 uncultured Terrimonas sp. | reverse complement strand
AAAAGTAATTTTCGATTCGGGCGTACATTATATTGGCGGATTAGATAAAGGACAGAACCTTTACCAGGTATTCAAATACCTGGGTGTGATGGATAAGCTGAAACTGCAAAAGATGGATGAAGACGCCTTTGATAAAATCATCATTGGCAATGATCCTAAAGTGTACCGCCAGGCGCAGGGGTATGAAAACTTTATTAAAAACCTGGTTGCGGATTTTCCGGAAGAAGAAACAGCCATCCGGAATTATTGCAGCAAAATAAAAGAGACCTGCGATAAGTTTCCCTTGTATAATTTAAGAACAAACGGTTTATACAACGAAAAAGCAGACGTGCTTACGCTGGATACACATTCCGTTATTACCGCGCTTACCGGCAATACAAAGCTCCAGGCTGTGCTTGCAGGTAACAATGCATTGTATGTAGGCAAACCAGATGAAACTCCCTTTTATGTGCATGCGCTTATTATAAACAGTTATATTGAAAGCGCATGGAAATGCATTGACGGCGGATCACAAATTGGAAAGGTTCTGACCAGAACGATCAGGGATGCCGGCGGGGAGGTTATCAGGCATTGCGAAATAAAAAAAATAGTAACTGAAGACGATATGGCTGTATATGCGGAATCGGCTGATGGCAACAGGTATTATGCAAACCATTTTATTTCCAATGTTCACCCGGCAAAAACAATGGAAATGACGGATGCCGCGGTCATAAAAAATATCTATCGCAAGCGCATACGTAATCTTCCCCATACCATTTCTTCCTTTTTGCTGCACATCGTATTAAAGAAAAATTGTTTCAGATATGTGAGGCATAATTATTATTATCACAAAGAAGGAGAGATATGGAACCTTGCCGATTATACTGAAGACAATTGGCCTTTGGGCTACGCTCTTTTTCTTCCGCCTTCATCCAAAACAGGAGAATATGCAGATGCCATGACCATTTTTACGTATATGCGTTACGAGGAAGTAGCGCCCTGGCAGGATACTTTTAATACGGTTTCTGCCGAAAATAGGCGGGGCGCAGCGTATGATGCCTTTAAAAAGTATAAAGCTGAAATATTATTAGATTGCGTAGAAGAAAAATTTCCGGGATTGCGGAATTGTATACAATCATACACTACTTCCACACCGCTTTCCTACAGGGATTATATTGGCAATTATGACGGATCTTTATATGGTATTGCCAAAGATTATAAAGATCCTTTAAAAACATTTATCTCACCCCGAACCAAAGTCAGGAACCTTTATCTTACCGGGCAAAATATTAATATTCACGGGATACTGGGTTCATCAATAAGTGCATTATTAACTTGTGTGTCATTATTGGGCAACGAAAACGTGGTTGAAAAAATAAGAAATGCGTAGTATGAAGAGAATAGGAAAATGGCTGTTGTACAGTATTGGCGTACTGATTGTGATATTGCTATGCGCTTTTGCATATGTAGTATACGTAAGCAAAACAGATCCGCCCGTTGTTGCAGATAAGGGTAGTTTGAAATGGCAGCGTGAAGATCATGGGAATGGCTTTTATACACTTGGGAAAAACTGGTTTAAAAAAAGCAACTCGGGATTATTTGAATTGTATGTAGAAGGTGATCCGTTTGAAATAGGAGTGGTAAATGGAAAGCTTTCCAAAGAGTTGCTGGTATCGCAGGAAGATTATTTCAGCGCACAGATCAGCAAAATGATCCCTTCCACTTTTTACCTGCATTTTTTAAAATACGTGATCGGCTGGTTCAACCGCAACTTAGATAAAAACATTACTGATGAATATAAACGGGAAATATACGGTATATCGGAATCCGCTTCAGATGCATACGGCTATATAGGTACCAACTACCAGCGCATACTCAATTACCATGCAGCCCACGATATTGGCCATGCGTTGCAGAATATGGCATTGGTAGGATGCACTTCTTTTGGCACCTGGGATGCAGCCTCGGAAGACAGTACCATGATCATTGGCCGGAACTTTGATTTTTATGTGGGCGATGATTTCGCCAAAAACAAGATCATACTTTTTGAAAATCCATCGCAGGGCTATAAGTTCATGAGTGTTACATGGGGCGGTTTTATAGGTGTAGTATCGGGCATGAACGAGAAAGGCCTTACGGTAACCATAAACGCCGCCAAAAGCAGTATTCCCTCCGGTTCGGCTACGCCGGTTTCACTGGTGGCGAGGGAAATATTGCAGTACGCCGCCAATATTGATGAAGCGATTGCCATAGCGCATAAACGCACCATGTTCGTATCCGAATCTTTTTTGGTGGGTTCAGCGACAGACAATAAGGCCGTGATCATTGAAAAAACACCCGATACCCTTGATGTGTATGACCCAAAATCGGATCATATTCTTTGCGCCAATCATTTTCAAAGCAAAGCTTTGGCAGGATCTGAACCCAATATTAAACAGATGAGTGAAAGTGCCTCGGCTTACCGGTATAAAAGACTGCAGGAGCTTTTACAGGAAAAGGGGAAAAATACGGTGCAGCATACGATTGGTATATTGAGGGACAGGAAAGGATTGCATGACACCAATATTGGTATGGGAAATGAAAAAGCATTGAACCAGTTGATAGCCCATCACGCCATTGTATTTGAGCCTAAAAAATTGCTGGTGTGGGTATCCACGGCTCCCTGGCAGTTGGGAGAGTTTGTAGCATATGACCTTCATAAGGTTTTCGCCTTGCACGGACTGCAGGAAAACCGGGAAATATATGACTCATCGCTTACTGTTGCTGCCGACACTTTTTTACTGAGCCGGCAATATAAAAATTTTGAAAGATACAGGGAATACAAGCATCTTATAGCCGAAGGAGAAGATATAAATACAGATAGCCTGGTGGCCAGCAACCCGCAGTTTTATCATGCGTATGTGCTTGCGGGAGATTATTGTTTTAAACGTGAACAATTTGATCGTGCCATAAAGTATTATGAACAGGCATTAACAAAGGAAATCGCTACAAAGCAGGAAGAAGCCTATATCCGTCAACAAATAGCAGAGACGAAAAATAAACTTCGATGAAATGATCACAGGTATTGGAACAGATATTGTTGAAACAGGCAGGATAGCGAAGGCTATCGAAAAAGAACAGGGGTTCAGGGAACTGGTGTTTTCAAAAAATGAAATAACGTATTGCGAATCAAAAACGAATAAATACCAGCATTACGCGGCACGCTTTGCAGCCAAGGAAGCTTTTTTTAAAGCGATCGGTACCGGGTGGAAAAATGGAACAGCTTTTAATGAAGTTGAAATTGTTAATGCTGAAAATGGTAAACCGGAACTGCTGCTGCTCGGAAAAACTGCCGTTACAATTGGCGTTATGAAGATACACGTTTCTTTATCGCATATCAAAAGCATGGCAACGGCAGTGGTGGTTACAGAGCAGTAAAGATGAGTTCCGTATTCTTTAAAAATATTGTCAGCATTAATATCACCCTTCTCCATAGAATTTAATATTCCTCAATAAATTAAGAATTCACATTTAAATCCATATGGATTTGCTTTTCGTATGTGTATTAAAGCATTTTAAAACTTTAATTCAGAAATTATGAAAAGTACAATCCAGTCAGCGCTTCAGAGCCACCAGTTTTCCGAAGGTATGCAACGGCGTAATTTTCTCAAATATATAGGAGGAACTGTTTCCGTAATGGCTGTAGCGGCAGCATGCAAAAAAGACAATAATAATAATAACGGCAACAACAAAGGCATACCACTTGGCAGCGATGACATAGGGATATTGAATTATGCTTATGCACTGGAGCAATTGGAAGCTGCTTTTTACGTGCAGGTAATAAGTACGCTATACAGCGGAATTACCGCAACCGAGCAGTCGTATCTTACCGATATCCGCGATCATGAAATTGCTCACCGTGAATTTTTTAAATCGGCTTTAGGTGCAAAAGCTATTCCTGCCCTGGAAGTAGATTTCAGTTCCATAGACTTTGGAAGCAGGGACAGTGTACTGGGAACGGCCAAAGCTTTTGAAGACCTGGGCGTATCGGCCTATAACGGCGCGGGTCACCTGATAAAAGATGGTAACTACCTGTTGCTTGCCGGTAAAATCGTTTCGGTTGAAGCCAGGCATGCGGCAACCATCAGGGATCTGATCAGCAACGGTTCATTTGCCGACAACACAGTTATTGATGGTAACGGGCTGGACAAATCACGTATGCCCGGAGAAGTATTGACTATTGCATCCACTTATCTTAAATCCAAAATTGATGCAAGCGGATTGCCAACAAGTTAATCATCGGTATTTATCATTTACCTAAAAATTTACCAATATGAACTTATATAATATTATTTCTGAAATTGAAAAAGCGGATCCCGAAGTATACAACAGGTTAGATTCAAGAAGAAAAGTGATAAGCGGTTTTGCTAAAATGAGTGGAAAAATTGCCTTAGCTACGGTTCCTCTCGCTTTTGGCTCCATGTTTCAAAAAGCATACGGGCAAACCACTGCAAGTGTTACAGATGTTCTGCAGTTCGCTTTAACACTCGAATACCTTGAAGCTGAGTTTTACACTAGAGCAGTAGCTGCTCCCGGACTTTTACCTGCTGGTGCGGCAACCGGGGCTATTACTACCATCAGGGATCATGAGGTGGCTCATGTAGAATTTCTTAAAACAGTTATAACGGCTATGGGCGCTACCCCCGTATCGAAACCTGAGTTTGATTTTTCAGGAGCAAAAGGCGATGGCAACGGACCTTTTAAAGATGCTTTCTCTAATTATGATCTGTTCCTTGCAGTAGCGCAAACCTTTGAAGACACAGGAGTGAGAGCGTATAAAGGCCAGGCTGGAAATTTAATTTCCAATAACGATGTACTTACGGCAGCATTGAACATACATTCCGTAGAAGCCAGGCATGCCGCTCATATCCGCAGTATGCGCCGGGCAACAACGCAAAACGATGATCTGAAGCCGTGGATAACAGGAAAGGATAGTGGCGGAATTGGCGCCGCAGTGCAGGCAAGTTATGATGGGGAAGAAGTAACTACCCAGGCAGGCGTTAATATCGTAAATATTAATGGCAAGAGTATTAGTATGGAAGCGGCTTCGGAAAGTTTTGATGAACCACTTTCTATGGAACAAATATTGGCTATTGTCGATCCGTTTTTATCTGAATAAAAACTGGCAGGTATTTGTGTAATAACATGGACTCACTAACCATCACTATATATTTCCCTATAGTTTCAACCCTGTAAACCCTTTAAATTCCAGCCCGGTTGCTGCAACCGCCTCCCTTTTATTTTAGCGCCAAAAATATTTTGTTACCTGTTAAGTGCAGATGACACCCACTTGAATTAATCCGTTGAAAAATTATATTTATTGAACTGGGAATGACTAATTTAGCGGAATTAATGCCAATTGCCGGAAACTATAAGGAAGCAGATCTTGTGTTGTTGCTGAAACAGCGCGACCGCTCTGCTTTTGATTACCTCTACGAACAATACTCAGGCGCATTATACGCGGTAGTACTCAATATTATTACAGACAGAGAAACAGCCAGTGATATTTTGCAGGATGTATTTGTAAAGATATGGAGACAATTAGATCAATATGATCCGGCAAAGGGAAGGTTATTTACCTGGATGCTTAATATAGCACGGAATGCATCAATAGATTTTACAAGGGGAAAGCAATTCAAAAACAACCGGAAGAATCTTGATATCTCCGATACCATTGGTCATTTACCGGAAAATATTTCATTTGATACCGACAGGATAGGAATTGCGGGTATTGTAAAACGATTGCCTGGTGACTATGGAAAATTAATAACCCTTGCTTACTTTAGAGGATATACACATGATGAGATAGCAAAGGAGGAAAACATTCCTTTGGGAACGGTTAAAACAAGGATCAGAAAAGCACTAATTGTACTAAAACAACTTTTATAATAATAGTATAGCTAAAAGTGGATATTAAAGCATACATAGAAAGTGGAATAATTGAAAGTTACGTTATGCGGCTTACTTCTCCGGAGGAAACTGCTGATGTAGAGTCTATGATGGCTGCCTATCCCGAAATTGCCAAAGCGGTAAATGATTTTGAGATCCGCCTTGAGGAGCATTTAATTACAAACAGCGTTTCACCGTTGCCTGGTCTAAAGCAGGCGATATGG
>CAMPJQ010000182.1 GCA_946886925.1 uncultured Terrimonas sp. | reverse complement strand
TACTGCGGATCAGCGGGCGTAAAAGTATTGAGCCCGTCAACATAGCGGTTATAAAGACAGAACAATGCGGCAATCAGTACGGTATCATGAATTTCGATATCAGTTGCACCTGCAGCTTTTGCCGCATCAATAATTTCATCTGTTACCAACTTACCGCTTTCTCTTACTTTGGTGGCAATAACCAGTAGTGCTTTCATTTTATCGCTTACAGGCGCCGTAGCAATATCCCTGAGTACCTGGGCCGAAGTTTCATTTTCACCCAAAAGCATATTGGCAGCAGCGGTATGCGCTGTTGTGCAAAACCGGCATTCATTGCCGGAACTCACTATGGAAGCAATGAGCTCTCTTTCACCTTCCGACAAAGATGAAGGTCCGCGAAGCAGGAATTGGGTCAGTTCCCGTATAGGTTGCGCTGAATCTTTACGATATTCCAGCAGGCCGGTAATGCCCGGCAGGTGCGACTCCAATGTTATATAAGGCATGATAGTGCAGAATTGATTGAATATAAAATTCCAGGCAGTCCGTGCGGATGTATGATGAAACGGAACTGCAACCATTTGTGCCTGCGAGGCAACAATGGGTTATGAAAAATTATGCTACGCCATCCGGGGGATGGATCAGACAATCTCTGTCTGTATCCGTTAAAAACGGAGAGATAAAACTATAAAACGGAGGTAATGCTAAGTGTATAGCCAAAAGGGTGTAATCCGTCTGAGGTTGATCATACTCATATGGCATCGTATTCTTTTTGGCCAGCTTCGCTGTTTTTTCACCGGAAGAGGCATCCACATTATTTACCTGCCGGGCATAATTATTTTCAGCGTTTTGTAAATGGGTGCGCTTAAAATCGGGTAAACAAAGCAGGTGTAATGTATCGTTGTATATTTTGCGTTTTACGTATTTGTAATAAATACCTCCATATTCCACTTCCCCATCGTACCGTTCATAATCGCTCCAGTTCGTGCTATAGGGCAGCAGTACAGGTATTTTTATATGTACCAGTTCAGCATTGGAATAACCGCCGGTATTAATGGCAGCAGAAGTTTGCTTATTGCTGTGGCTGATCAGCAACTGGAAAACGAAGGAATATCCTGCCAGGTTGAACAGGTATACAGCAAGCATGAATATGGTTACAATCTTTTTCAGCAGCAGTTTGGTATATGAATGACACAAATTATATATTTTTTATCATTGCAGACAAGATTTTTTTAGGTAAGATGCATTGCCTGCAAAGAAGTAATACCATTCACACCCCAATCGGGGCTTAAGACAGAGCACGCGTGTGTCGGCACAAAAAAAGCGGTGTTACCCGCTTTCCCGTTATATAATTTTAAAAAAATATCCGGCTAAATGGCAATCTCTTCTATTTTGAATTTCAAAAGACCTACGGGAGCTTTTACTTCCGCTACCTCCCCTACCTGCTTGCCCAAAATGCCCTGTCCTATGGGAGATGTAACTGAAATTTTCCCCACTTTAAGATCGGCTTCCTTTTCGGAAACCACCTGGTAGGTTACGGTTTTCTTTGTTTTGAGATTGGTTAAAGTTACTTTGGTGAGTATACTTACTTTACTTGTATCAATGCTGTCTACCTCAATAATACGTGCGTTGGCAATTTCGCCCTCCAGTTTGGCGATCCTGGCCTCCAGCATTCCCTGCGCCTCTTTGGCCGCATCATATTCGGCATTTTCCTTCAAATCACCTTTTTCACGCGCTTCCGCAATGGCTCTTGAAGCAGCAGGCCTGTCCACACCCCTCATCTTTTGCAGCTCGTTTTTCAGTTGTTCCAGTGTTTCGTGCGTAACGTACATTACTTCACTCATGGCTGACTTCTTTTTAGTTTATTAAAAATAAAAAATAACAACGCTCCAAACGGTTGTCTGAAGCGTTGCAATTGTATTATGAAGCAAAAATAGTAAAAAAATCATGCCAAACAAGGAGAGTGCATTCCAAATTGTTGCTGGCTGGTGGGGACAGCAGCCAGGAGGCCCTGCCGTGGGCAGTGCCTGCCTGACCGGTAGGCAGGTCTCCTCTGCCCACATGAAGCAAAACAATGCTACAATTTGGAATACACCCAACAAAAACGCGGGGTGCAAATATTTGACCCTTAGATGCCCAGTTTTTCGAGTATTATTTTCGACATTTTATAAAAGGCTTCATGGCTATAGCCTGCGATATGCGGTGTAACAATTACGTTGGGCTGCACAGATAACCATTTTAACTGCTCCTTTTCCTCTGCAGTAAACATATCCAATTTTTCATTTTCCAGTACATCTAAGCCCGCTCCCGAAATTTTATTGGTTTTCAGGGCATTAATAACAGCATTGATGTCGTGCACCTTGCCGCGGCAGGCATTTAAAAAATAAGGTTTCCGCTGCAACGATTCAAAAAAAGCATCGTTGGCCATGTGAAAAGTTTCATCCGTTAAGGGTACGTGCAGGCTGATTACATCTGAATAACGGGCTATTTGTTCAGGACCGGCTTCATGCACCCTGCCGCTTGCAAAACCAAATTTATACTTATCATAGGCGAGTATTTCCACATCGAATGAAGACAGCAGTTTGGCAAAAGCGCCACCGGCATTGCCAAAACCAATAATACCTACTGTTTTACCGGTCAGTTCTGTTCCTCTGTTGGCATCTCTTATCCATTTGCCTTCGGCTACTTCCTGCCTGCTGCTGCAAATTTTATTCATCAGCGCAAGCAATACGCCCAATACATGCTCACCCACCGCATTGCGGTTGCCTTCGGGGCTGCTTTCGCATTGGATGCCCTTCGATCCGGCATAATCAACATCTATCAGTTCCATGCCACTGCCCAAACGGCCGATCCATTTCAAATGTGGGGCTTTGTCTAATATGGCCCGGTCAATCTTCAGGCGGGTGGTAACAATTAAACCCTCTGCATCTTTTATCTCATCACTTAATTCCTGGTAAGTGATCTGCGGGGAATAAACTACCGTATAATTTTTTTGTTGCAGGGTATCCAACAGGTACTGGTGTGCTTTTGCGGTAACGATTACCTTTCTCATATTTGTGAATAGTCAATAGTGAATTGTGAATACTTAATACTTACCTCTTACCACCTACCCCTTACTACTTACCACTTCTATACCCTCATCATAAATCCCAGTTCCACAAAATCGGCTACACTTAGCTGCTCGGCTCTTTTGTCAAAAATCGGTTTTTTCAGGGTTTCTTCATCAAACAAATTCCTAACGGCGTTGCGCAGGGTTTTGCGTCTTTGGTTGAACGCGGTTTTTACCAGTAAAAAAAATTGTTTTTCATCATGGATCCGCAGCGGTTCAGCTTTTGGCGTTAAACGAATAACAGCACTCTTTACTTTTGGTGGCGGCGTAAAACATTGTTCATGCACTTCAAACAAATAGTCCACCTCAAAAAAAGCCTGCACCAGCACACTCAAAATACCATATACCTTATTACCCGGTTTTGAGGCTATGCGCTGCGCCACTTCTTTTTGAAACATACCCAGCATCCCTTCCACATCCTTCTTCCAGTCTAATATTTTAAAAAGGATTTGCGAAGATATGTTATAAGGAAAATTGCCCACTACCGTAAACCTGCCTTCAAACGGCTGGTCTGCATCCAGGATACTTTTATGGATGAGCTTTCCTTTTATTTCCGGCCAGCTATTTTCAAGAAAGCGGATCTTTTCTTCATCTAATTCTATTGCCTTAAATGCCACACCTGGCAATTGAATGAGGTGTTTGGTAAGAGCGCCTCCTCCGGGACCCACTTCAAGCAATTGCCGGAAGGGTAGCTCCTGCAATGCAGCTATGATCCTGAGCACCATATTTTCATCGCGCAGAAAATGCTGACCTAATGATTTCTTTAATGTATACATTGGAAAGCCTAAAAATACGAAAACCAGTTACAATCCCGTAAATTCGCGGATTAACTCAGCATAGTATGTCAAATCCGAACAGCAAACCGGCAATTGGTATTTCCTGCGGCGATATTAATGGTATTGGAATAGAATTGATCATTAAAACTTTTTCCGACAGCAGGATGCTGGATGTTTGCACACCTGTAATTTTTGCCTCCAACAAACTGATCAACTTTTACAGGAAAACATTGCCGGAATCCAGTTTCAGTTTTCAAAACCTGAAAGACCCCGCAAGGCCCTATGCACGGCAGGTAAATTTATACAACTGCTGGGAAGAAGAAGTGAATATTACCCCTGGCCAATTAACCGATACCGGTGGTAAATATGCTGTCAGATCGCTCCAGGCAGCAGTGCAGGCCTTAAAGGCCAAACATATCCAGGCCCTGGTTACAGCCCCTCTTCATAAAAAAAATGTGCAGTCGCCCGAATTCAATTTCAGTGGACATACCCCTTTTTTAAAACAATTTTTTGGGGTGGATGATGTAGTGATGCTCATGTGCGCCGATAATATGCGCGTAGGGCTTGTAACGGAACATGTGCCCGTAAAAGATATTGCCCAGCAAATAACACGACAGGCTATTCTTAAGAAATTAATTATACTAAAAGAAAGTCTGCGGAAAGATTTTGGCATAGATAAGCCCAAAATTGCCGTGCTTGGACTTAATCCTCATGCAGGTGATGAAGGGCTGGTAGGCAAGGAGGAGGAAGAACAAATAAAGCCGGCCATTAAGGAAGCCAAACACAATAACATACTTGCTTTTGGCCCTTACAGCGCGGATGCATTTTTTGCGAGGGGAAGCTATGAAAAATTTGATGCTGTATTGGCCATGTATCACGACCAGGGATTAATTCCTTTTAAATCCCTGGCAAAAGGCGAGGGCATTAATTACACTGCCGGTTTGCCCGGCGTAAGAACGTCTCCCGACCATGGTACTGCTTTTGACATTGCAGGAAAAAATAAGGCCGATGAATCATCTTTCCGCCAATCCATATACACCGCAGTTGATATTTTGCAACAGCAGTACGAATACGCCCAAAACCGTTCCAATCCAATGAAACGCATGTCGGACGTTGTGCTTACTAATGTGGAGGATGAAAAAATAGAAGAGGCTGGAGAAGCAGAGAAATAATTACCTGCTTACAGGAAATTATCACTCTCCCTATACGCTTTGATCAGCGCCTGTTCGCCTTCTTTACCGGGTTTTGAGTTGCCATGCTCCATGCCCATAACACCACGGTATCCTTTATCATAAATGTATTTGAATACATTCTTATAATTGATCTCACCCGTGGTAGGTTCCTTTCTGCCGGGATTGTCGCCGATCTGAAAATAAGCAATTTCCGGCCAGGTTAATTCTATATGCTTGATAAGGTTTCCTTCATTTTTCTGCATGTGGTAAATATCATACAGTATTTTACAGGAAGGGCTGTTTACGCCCCTGCATATTTCATAGGTTTGAGTTGACGTGCGCAGAAAAAGATTGGGTGTATCACTCAATGGCTCCAGCACCATGATAATACCATGGGGCTCCAAAATCTCCGCACCCCGCTTGAGCGCATCAATTACATTCCCTGTTTGAATGCCGATGGGTAAATGCCTTTCAAAATCGCCGGGCACTACGGTTACCCATTTTGCATTTACACGTTTGGCTACTTCCACCGACTGGCGGCAGCCCTTTAAAAAAATATCAATATACTCCTGCTTACCGGCAGCAAGCGTATTTTCGCCGTTGCCGCCTTTTGGCACTACAAAAACACCCATTGTCATTCCTAATTTGGCAAGCGTTTCACCTATTTTGGTTTGCTGGTCTGTACTCCTTCCTGTCATACCATTGTCTTCAATAGAACGAAAACCCTGGTCGTACATATATTTGATCTGGTCAATAAAATCACTACCCCCACTATTCTTGAACATGCCGTCATGCGGACCGTAATTCAGGTTAAATGTCTTTTCGGCCAGCGGGCCGTTTTCTTTTTCATTTTTATTTCCGGTGGCAAAAGCAGCCGACCCCACCAAAGTAGAAGCCCCGGCCAAAATTCCTTTTTGTAAAAAATTTCTGCGTTGCATATTCAATATCGTTTGAGGCTTAAAAATAGGACAAACCACATCAATAATTAAAACATTTTTCTGGTACCTGTCTTTCCGGAGTTCCGGGAAGAGGGAATATAGGGGCTGTGAGCTATGGGCTGTCGGCTGTGGGTGTCACTCACTTGTGCTGCAACAAGGTCATTCAGCTTTTTATGAAATGCTTCGATGAATACCGGTAGCATCCTTATTG
>CAMPJQ010000181.1 GCA_946886925.1 uncultured Terrimonas sp. | reverse complement strand
CACCGAAGTGTTTCGTTTCCATTCGCCTTCTATCAGGTTGGCAAAAGAGGATGATAATAAAATGGATGAATTTCTGCGCAACGGCATCATGCAGCGCCATTCGGGCGAGTCGTCAACCTTCATTGCCGTTCACGAACCCTTCCGCAACGCTCCCTGGATTGAATCCGTGAAGATGGAAGGCGAGGCAATCGTGGTAAGCTACAGGTTAAATGGAAATGAAGTTGAAGATCATATTGTCATCAATGAAGAAGGAGTGTCGGTTCGGTCATCGGCCGGATGGAACTATGCGTCAGGTGCGAAGGTTTCGGGTATCGTGAAATCTTTGACTCATACCGGAGAAATGTGGCGCCTGGTTCTCGACAAAAAACTACCCAAAACAAAATATGTGCGGCTGGATTTTTCAAACGGTGATACATATTACTGTCACGTTGCTGCGGTTCACAACAGCACGCTTGAGCTGGAAGATGATCCTGGTTTTGCATTAGATGAGAAAGGTAAAGTGCAGTTCTATACATTTCCGCATCACCGTTATGATGGGTCATTGCGTTATACTTTGTTTGTACCGGCATACGAGAATCCACCCCGAATTTACGGAGGGCGTTATTCGGAAGAGCGGATCGCCAATCTTCGAAACAATTCCCATCAATATGAATGGGCGCGAGCGCTGTTGAATGCGGCGGTCGTCAAAGCAAAGCCGTGGCTGGCAAAAAGTGATGAAGAATTATGGAGGATGGTGCCCGGCCAGGATTTGCCGAGAACGATAGATGTTACTTACGACGGTCATAGTTCCGGTCCAAAATTTCTTGGATGCCTCGTGTGTGGCAATAAAATATTCGAATATGGCAACTATCCGTACAATCCGGATTTTGAGAATGAGCCATGGAAACTAACGTGCCCCTCCTGCAAGTCTGTTTTTCCAACCAACGATTTCGGCAAATATTACCAAAGCGCGATTGATGAGCATGGTTTGTTCAATCCTGCGAAAGGAGACACCAGTTTATTATTCAATACGGATCATCCCGATCCCATGGATCCGCTGCACAAATTTGGTGTGGATGATGGCTTTGGATATGTTGCCAAAAATGGCCGCGCCTATAAATTTATCGGCTACTATAGCTGGAAATATTGGGAATATCTCAATAATGGCCTTGCAGCTCTTGCTGATGCCTTTCTTTATACCGGCGATAAACGCTATGCACATAAAGCTGCCATTCTCCTGGACCGTATTGCCGATGTATATCCCGACATGGATTGGAAGCCATATGCCGACCGCGGTTGGTATCATTCGGATGGCGGCACGGGGCTTGGTAAGATTGAAGGATCGATCTGGGAAACAGGCGTTGTGCAACAATTCGCAGATTCTTACGATAAGATACTCAGTGGAACGCAGGATGATGCTGCACTCTACGCATTTTTAAAAAGCATGTCGCAGAAGTATACGCTGCCCGGAGCTAAAGGTTCCCGCGAACTTTTTGTTGCAAATATTGACGATAATATTTTGAAGACAGCTTTCGATGCGGTACTATCCAGGCAAATTCGTGGCAACCAGGGAATGCACCAGCTTACAGTGGCAGCCTGTGCCCTGGCGCTCAATACGGAACCGGTAACAAAAAGGTGGCTGGATTGGTTGTTTGAGCCGGATGGAGGCGCCATTCCCGGATTAATGCTAAACCACTTTGACAGAGATGGTACTTCTGACGAGGGCGCACCCGGCTATGCGTTTATCTGGGCACACCAGGTTACAAAAATCGCCGAACTGCTGAGTAATTATCCTGGCTATACCGCACACAATATCTTCCGCGATTTTCCACAATTCAGAGCGGCATTCAAGGTCGCGTACAGGATGGCTGCGTTGGGCGTTGCGATTCCCAATATCGGCGATTATGGCGCAACAGGACTGGTGAGCGCACAACAGGCAGATCCGAAATTCATGTCCATTGGTTACAAATACACGCGTGACCCGCAAATCGCCATTGCAGCATATCGTGCAAACGGTAACTCGGCCAGGGGCCTTGGTTTTGATATCTATTCCCGTGATCCTGAATTGCTGCATCGTGAAATACAAAAAATTGGAGAAAGGGCAGGACCGCGTCCCGTTGGTGGATACCTGCTGAGTGGTTTTGGTCTTGCCTTGCTTGAATCAGCTATGGGGCCCTCCGGTATCGCGCTGGCCAGTAATTATGGGCGCACAAAAATGCACGCACATCCGGACCTTTTGAACTTCGACATATTTGCTTTCGGAAATTGGTTGGCGCCCGATCACGGCTACCCGGAATTTGCCACCAAAATTCCCAGTAACATAGAATGGACGGGCAGTACCATATCTCATAATACTGTTTTCGTTAATCAACACCCGCAACGAATGATATGGGGCGGACATACCAGGCTTTTTACACAAGTCGAAGGTTTCGGCGCTTTTGAACTGGATGGCCGGCCAGCTTACCCCGAAACGAAAGAATATACCCGCACCATGCTGTTGATAGGAGGTGATGACAGCACCGGTTCGGGCAACAATGCTTACATAGTCGATATCTTTCGCGTGAAAGGTGGGTATGATCATGTTTACAGTTTCCATGGGCCGCCCGGTATGATCACTAATAAACGACTTCAATTGAAAACCCAGGATAAAGGAACATATGCCGGAGCAAATATTCCAAAAGGCGCGGCCGCAAAAAACTTTCCCGATGGCTATTCTTTTCTTTATAATGTTCGAAAAGACGAGCAGCCGCCGGCTAATTTTGTGCTGGACTGGAAAGTGCAAAACGGCTATCGCGGTGCAACAGCGAAAGATAATATCCATCTTCGTATGCACGTGCTTACATCATGCAGCGATGTTTCGCTGGCAGATGGTGATCCTCCGCAAAATAAGCCCGGCAATCCCAGGCGCCTTGGCTATGTATTGATGCACCGCAGCGGAACCGACCTGAACAGTACTTTCGTTTCGGTGTTTGAACCGTACCGTAATCAGCCTTTCATTACATCCGTACAGCGTTTGGATGATGGTAACGGCGAACAGGTGGCCATCAAAGTGGAAAAGGCGGATGGCCATACAGATTATTTGTTGTACAACCCTGCTTCGCAAACAGTGATGCGCCTGCCGAATGGTATTTCAATGACCGGAACCATCGGCTACCTGCAGGAAAAAAACGGCTGGGCCAAAAAAGGAGTTTTAGTAAATGGAAAGGAGCTAAAGCACAATGAGGTGAAGCTCACCTCCACCGGAGTGATTACCGGTAAAGTGGTGAAAATGGACAAGGAACTTGATGGAAAAGGGTGGTTGCTTGTCGATTCAAAATTGCCGTTGGATAAAAGCCTCATCGGTGAACAAATCATTATTGAAACCACCCGTGACAGGGATGCAACTTATACCATCCATGATATTCAGCAGGAAGGCAGGTTGGCCAAAATCTCCTGCGGACCAATATCCTTTGTTTGCGGCTTCAGGGGCGGAAGCATGATAGTGCGTACCGCCACGTTGCCCCGAACCTATTCAGAAGGCTACCTGTACGATTTTGAAGAAGGCGCCTCATTTGCCATTACGTCTCACAAGGTCTGGAACGCGAAAGCTCCATAAGTTTTATTGATAATGGGGATTGATGAATGAGGTTATTTATTAATGATCAGCTTGCACGAAATTTCGATTTTCACAAAGTCTTCTTTTTGCATATCTTCTTCGCCCGTGATCATTTGAAAAAGTAATTCGGCGGCCTTTTTACCCACTTCGTAGAAATCTTCTTTGATGGATGCTATTGGCTTATGATCGAGATAATCAAACATGGGAAGATTTCCGAAATCCGTAAAGTCGATTGAATTCAACCGGCTTGGATATTTTCTTTTTACGTACCTGATAGCATCAAGGGTGATGCAGTTTTTGAAAGTGAAGATACCTGTTGGCGGCGATTTCAATTTCATCAGTTGCTGCGTGGCCGCTTCCGTCTCTTCCTTCGAAAAGTCAACCACTTTTACCAATTCCATATCCAACGGGATCTTATTTTTTTGCAGCGCCTCTTTATATCCTTCAAACCGCACCTGTGATATTTGCAAAGTTTTGGGGCCCATGATGTGGGCCACCCTTGAGTGCCCTTTCTTGATCAAAAAGTCGGTTGCTTTAAACGCTCCGTCTTTATTATTGAGACAAACATAGCTGAAGCAATGATTTTGCGGTTCTCTCACTATGCATACCACCGGTATGCCCACTAATTTGAATTTCTCCAGGAAACCGATGTCCACTGTATTTTTTGTGATCGCCACGATCACACCGTCTACGCGGTTTCTGATCATGATGTTCACTATATTTTTTTCTTTTACAATATCCTCATGCGATTGAGTGAGAAATATATTGTAGTTCTGTTTTTCTGCAATCTCTTCGATCCCGTTAATGGCCATTATAAAAAAGCTGTCCAGCAGGTCGGGTATGATCAATCCCACCATGAAGCTTTTATTCAACTTGAAATGGCGCGCCGACTCATTGGGAATGTAGTTCCATTCCCTGGCCTGTCTTTGCACTCTTTCTTTGGTAAGGGCGCTGGTGAAAGCATCGTTATTAAGCGCTTTTGAAACAGTGGAAATAGACATGTTTAATTTTTTTGCAATGTCTTTTAGTGTTTTTGCTTTTTCCATTATCTGTTCTTTTGCTTTTTAGGGCTTTAATGCAAATTAACGGAAAAATGAATATTAACCGACTTGCGTTTAGGTCTGTAATACAATAGCTTACGGATGCAGGATATTGCATTTTTCCGGTCACCCGAATGGTGTAAGGGTAATCAGAAATGGTGTGCATGCAAAGCATTTTTCTTCTCACAGATGGTCGCAGCAAAAGTTTGGTGCCATTTCAAACGTTGTAATAACCAGTTTCAAACGTTGTAAGTACTTGTTTGCAGCCGGCCCGAACCAGGCGGCGGCTTTTTTTATGTACATTCAAATATATTTGTTAAGTGATGAGACCAACTTTTAAAGACCACCATTCTCACAATGGAAACAGGTAATTTCAACAGACGCCAATTTATGATTTCTATGTCCGCGGCCTCATTTGCGTTTATGGCGTCAAACCCTGTTGCTTCGTTTGAGAAGGCCGTTGAAAAAGCCGGTGGTTTCGATGGGTTTGGTTTACTTTTTTATAAAGATTCCGATGGCCGGCAAAGGCGTGTGACGACTTTAGCAGAGTGGGAAATAAAAAGAAAGCAAATTCTAAGGGGCATGCAGGATGCAATGGGTGAACTGCCTGATCGATCAGCATTGCCTCCGCCTGACATGGAAATTGCCGGAAAATTGAAAGAAGACAACTATACCCGGTTAACGATACACTTCACCGCGGCGGCAGAAGAAAGGGTTCCCGCATATTTGTATGTTCCCAACCAAAAGGAAGGGAAAAGATACCCTGCAATGCTGGCTGCTCATCCAACGGGCGCTGCCGGAAAGGGAATTGTTGACGGTCAAACTAAATTACCCAACCGGGCCTATGCTAAAGAGCTTGCACAAAGAGGATACGTGGTGATTGCGCCAGACTATCCCAGCTTCGGCGATTTGAAAGAGTATGATTTTAAAACGGACCGTTATCAATCCGGAACTATGAAAAACATTTTTGATCATATTCGATGTATCGATTTGCTGCAGGCGAGACCGGATGTTGATCCTGACCGTATCGGAATTATAGGACATTCTTTAGGCGGCCACAGTGCCATGTTTACCGCTGCTTTTGATGCGCGGCTAAAGGTGATTGTATCAAGCTGCGGCTGGACCCTCATGGATCATTATAATGCAGGTGAAGCCGTGACAAAAAAATATGGCGGTGCGTTGGGTCCGTGGGCGCAAGAACGTTATATGCCGCTTATCCGAGACAAATATCATCTGGACGCAAAGAAAATACCGTTCGATTTCGATGAAGTTATAGCTGCTCTCGCTCCGCGGGCGTTTTTTTCCAACTCCCCTCTGCATGACAGCAATTTCGATGTGAAGGGAGTAAAGAAAGGAATAGCGCATGCCGCTGAAGTCTACCGGTTTCTGCGGGCGCCGGATAAAATAAAAGTGCAGTACCCGGATGCGGAACACGATTTTCCATTGGAAGTTCGTATGAAAGCCTATCGCTTTATTGACAAAATGCTTGGCACCGATCCTCATGTTAATTAAACAGATATCGTATTCATACTTCGTAATAAAATTTGATATTAATGAGGAAATTAAAAGAAGGTCATTCCCGGCGGGAAT
>CAMPJQ010000180.1 GCA_946886925.1 uncultured Terrimonas sp. | reverse complement strand
AAAATCCTCCAAAGAGATTTATTTTTCTATCGGCAGTGGCATCGTAGTAAACCAGTCCTGCCCCGGCATCAAAGGAAAATACATTTGGTTTCTGAAATACTTCCGATGAATGAGCCGAAGGATCGTACCCGATGCCAGACACCCATTGCTCGCCAAATTGTAATTTGTTCACATTAAAGCTCCTGTTTAACATGCCTGCCTGCATGGCCATAACTATGTAATGATCTTTAAACCGTACGCCCGTATAGGCCACGCTCAGGTAAGCATTGGTATAATTATAGGCCTTATCGGCAGAAGATTGGTTTAACAGGTTAATGCCGAGGTTAATGTTTTTGCTTGTGGGCATTTCCGCAGATATGCCTTTGGTTGAAAAGGTGTTGCCATACTGGCTGCGCCACACTGCCGATACCCGGTAATCGCCTTCAATGGCGCCTGTAAGCGCTGGGTTTAGCGACATAGGCTGAATAAAGTATTGCGAAAAATGAGGATCCACCTGTGCGTATCCCCTGCCAGTCCAGCCACATATTCCCATCAGTGCTGCAAATAATATTTGAAATCTGCTTTTCTTCATCACTAAAAATTTATGGTATTCCATTGTTTCTTATTCACATCATTTTCATCTTATCAGGCGTATAGTACCTTTTTTAAGGAATGAATCTTCATTGGCCAGGCGAACTTTTATTACATATACATACAGTCCTACCGGTTGTGGATTGTTTTTATGCGTTCCGTCCCAGCCCTTTTCATTGTCTTTTGTTTCGTAAAGCATAGCGCCCCACTGGTTGTATATTTTTATTTCCGCTGCAGTTACGGAAGAACCGTACACTTTAAATATGTCATTTTTACCATCCCTGTTGGGCGTAAATGCGTTGGGTATAAAAAAATCTTTGTTATCCACTTCAGTTTTCACGTTCGCTGTGTCTATACATCCATCTTGTGATCTTGCAATAACATAAAATGTACTTGTGGTATCATTAATAATAAGCGACTGGGTATTTGCAGTTTGATTACTAAAATATATTTCCGGTTTCCAGGCAATTACTTCATAGATGGCACTGGCTGAAGTGGTGAGCGTTGCTGGTGCACCAACGAGCATGGGGTTGGGATTGGCTTTTAAAGAAATAGAAAAATCCCGCACCTGTACATTTACAATGGCGGTATCTGTGCAACCTGCTTCATTTATGGCTACCGCTTTATATATGCTGTTGCCAGCCGGCGATACAACAATGCTATTGCCAGACCCCACATTCTGCCATGTTATTTCGTTGCCCGGCGAAGATGCGGTTAAGGTAACCGGCAGTCCCTTACAGGCTACAACCGTATCATCCGTAGTAATAACCGGCTGATCGTTGAGCACAACTACTATTTGCCCAATGTCTGTTAAACAGCCGCTTGCACTGGTTCCCCGTATATAAAAAGTATCGCTTACTGCAACAGCGGCGGGATTATCAAGTATTGTTGTGGCTGTTTCATCTGTAAAATAATGAAAGGTTAAGCCACCGGTACTGCCCATAGTAATAGATGCTTCTGTAATATCCGCCGTAGGCGATCCGCATACAGGTAATGGATTGGTAATAATAAGCAGGGGGTCGCCTACTTCTATATTGGTAGTAACTGTGCTGGTGCATGCACCACTGCTAAGGGTATAATTAACGGTATAAGATCCGGGTTTGCTTGCCCCAAGATTTACCACACCTGTAGAGGTGTTAATAGACAGCCCGGAAGAAGAACTGTAAGTGCCGCCCGGCTGGCCGGTTTGGGTTACAGTGGCTGTGCCGGTTCCGCAATATGGCGATTGGGTATAACTTATGGTTGCAGGCGGCAGAGGATCTGCAGCAATTTGTACGGCGGCCGAAGTATTACTTTCGGTGCCGGAATATACTATTCTCCTGTACCAGTGGGTTTGGGTTAATGTTCCCGGTGCATATCCCTGGGCTGTTGCCCCGTCTATATTCACAAAACCGGTGCTCGCGGAAACAGTGCTGGTTTGCCACTGAAAGGTAAAGCTCCCGTTTCCGCCTGCAGGCGTACTTCCTGTTAAGGCAGCAGGAGCACTATTATAGCAAATGGTTTGATCACTGCCTATGATATTGTTGTCAATAGCCCACAAAAGGCCCTGATCTTCAGCAGGAAATGTCTCCAAAAATGCAATGCCGGCTGGTAAGATTGAACTGGTATGGTTGCCATTCCTGTTATTTACAGGAACGTTGTATACATCCATGGTTTTTTGCGGACCTGTACCTGCGGTACTGAACTGCACACAAACCATCAATGAAACTAAAAGAAAATGGTTTCTCATTACTATCAACAGGTATTGGATTATTACTTTGGTCTTTCTTCAAAAGTCACTATGTACATTAACTTATAGCGTCGGAAGTTATTGTATGTCAACAATATTTTTTGCTGATATTTTAAGCATTCGGAAAATTAAAAATGCTGTAACATGGCAGGAGGCAGTATATTATCTTAAACAATTGCTCCTGAATGATCAAATTTTCCCGGTTTCAGGCTTTTATCGTATCTTTTGAAACATATCCGTATCCATATTATTTTTTTAACTAAAACTTGCATTATGCGAACGGTTGCACACATCTTTAAACGCAAAGGGCATCACAACGTTACCATTGATACTGATGTTTCTGTACTGGAAGCCCTGAAGATCATGTCGGAGAAAAATATAGGATCAGTAATCGTAGTAGACAGTGAAGGAAAATATTGCGGGCTGGCTACGGAGAGGGATTATGCACGTAAAGTAATATTGCTCGGAAAATCATCGGGTGAAACGCCTGTAAGTGAAATTATGCTGGAACATTTACCCAGGATAACTCCCGAACATACGCTTGAAGAATGCATGAGTATAATGACAGCGCATAATATCCGTTATTTGCCCGTATTCAAAAACAACGAATTTTATGGAGTCATTTCAGTGCTGGATATTGTAAAGGAAACCATACTGGCGCAGCAGGAAACCATAGACCAGTTGCACAGTTATATTCATTCGGTGTAGGTTACCGGATTACAATTTCTGTGATAAGGTTTTCGCCAAGCGCTTCGTTCACTCTCTGGATAATTTTTTCTTTCTGAAAGAGCAACTCATTTTTAAGAGGAGCCACCGAAGTAGCAATAAATAAAGTGCGGTTCATGATCTGTATCTTATCGGTATACCGGGCAATGGTTTTACCCATCAGTTCGGCCCATATATCGGTTATCTGCATGGCCTGCATGTTTCCTTTCAGCTTACTTTTCTGAAGAAACATTTTCAATGCGTCGCCCATCGAAAGTTCACTCATGCCGCTAAGGTAATATGATTTGCTCTGTTTTCTATTTTGAACCGGGGGCTTTGTCTTTTTTACCACGTAAATACCGGAGATCAGAGTAAAAGTTATAGATGTTTTTTTACATCTTTTAGAAAATGATAACGTTTATACCTGTCGCAAACAATTTGCAGGATATTTAAGGCGCCTGGATACAAAAGCGTGAACCCCTCAAACATTTTCGCTCCATTGTATTACATTTGCAGCGCTAAAATCATTTAAAATGCTTTGTACAACTACACCGAATATAGAAGGAAAAAAAATTGAACAATACCTGGGCGTTGTTTCGGCCGAGGTAATTATAGGAGCCAATTTTTTGAAAGATATTATGGGAGGGCTGCGTGATTTTTTCGGCGGACGCAGCGCTACATACGAAAAAGTATTGGATGAAGCGCGGCAAAAAGCAATGGAAGAGCTAACCGAAAGGGCACAGCGTTTAGGCGCCAATGCCGTAGTAGGTATTGATCTTGATTTTGAAACCGTAGGCAGCGGCGGAAGCATGCTAATGGTTATAGCCAGTGGAACCGCCGTAAAATATATTTAATCAATCAACCGATAAACCAATCACCAGTCAACCAATTATCAATATCAATGGGAAGAATATTTGAAGTACGTAAATCAACCATGTTTGCCCGCTGGGACCGCATGGCCAAACAGTTCAGCCGTATTGGAAAAGAAATAGCCATTGCCGTTAAAACCGGTGGACCCGACCCCGGAACCAACCCCGCTTTACGCCGCTGCATGCAGAATGCAAAAAGCGTGAACATGCCCAAAGACAGGGTAGAAGCAGCCATTAAAAGAGCGCAGGGCAAGGAAATGGAAAATTTCGAAGAGATATTATATGAAGGCTATGGGCCGCATGGTGTGGCAGTGCTGGTGGAAACCGCAACAGACAATCATGTGCGTACGGTAGCCAACGTAAAATCGCATTTTAATAAAGGCAATGGCAGTTTGGGAAACAGTGGGAGCGTAGCTTTTCAGTTTAAAAAAATGGGTGTGTTTAAATTGAAACCTGAGGGACTTAACGCTGAGGAGCTTGAATTGGAACTGATAGATCATGGACTGGAAGAATTGGGTGAGGGCACGGGCGACAATGACGAGGAGGTGCTGGTATTGCGAACCGGGTTCACCGATTTTGGCAATATGCAGAAGGCACTGGAAGAAAAACATATTATACCCATTAGTGCCGAAGTGGAATGGATACCTTCCACTACGGTTGAATTGCCCGAAGAACAGGCGCAGGACGTGCTGAAATTGGTTGACCGCCTGGAGCAGGACGAAGACGTGCAGAAAGTATTTCACAACTTACAATAAGCAGAATACAGGCATTGCCTGCCGATGCGCCTTCATTTACTATGACCACCTACGAGCAGATTTTCGAAAACAACAGGAAATGGGTTGCTTCCAAAACCGCTTTGGATGTTGACTTTTTTAAAAAATTAGCTTCTGACCAAAACCCGGAATATCTCTATATTGGTTGCAGCGACAGCCGCGTGCCCGCCAATGAGATCATGGGGCTCGACTCGGGAGAAGTATTTGTACACCGCAATATAGCCAACCTGGTATGTGCAACAGATCTGAATGTAATGGCAGTGATCAATTATGGCGTGCGGTATTTAGATGTTAAGCATATTATTGTTTGCGGTCATTATAACTGTGGTGGCGTAAAAGCCGCCATGCAACCCAAAGACATGGGCATCCTTAATCCCTGGTTAAGAAATATCCGCGACGTTTACCGCCTGCATAAAGAAGAGCTGAACACCATAACGGATGAAAAGAAGCGTTACGACCGGCTGGTTGAACTGAACGTGCAGGAGCAATGTGTGAACGTAATAAAATTAGCCAGCGTACAGCAGGAGTACGTAAAAACAGGTTATCCCGTCGTGCACGGCTGGGTTTTTGATTTAAAAACCGGGTTGCTTAAAGATCTGAATCTCGACTTCGAAAAAATACTTCACGATATACAGGAGATCTATAACCTTACCGATACCAACTGGAAAAGATAGTTTGGGTGGTGGGTATAAGCTATGAGCCGTCGGCTATCAGCTATCAGCGGGTAACCACTACCCTTCGGATTTGAAATTTGCTATTTGAAATTTATTTTGGTTCTTATAATTTGGTTCTTTAACAGCAACTGAGCAGGCTTCTTGTATTGCTCAAAGCTGAAGGCTGATTGCTGAAAGCTCATGGCTAACAGCTATCCGCTGACAGCTTATTATACAAATGCGCTAAAGCCCGTAATGGCTCTGCCTACAATCAGTGAATTGATTTCTTTTGTGCCCTCGTAAGAATAAATGGCTTCTGCATCTGCTACAAAACGCGCCACATTGTAATCGAGTAAAATGCCATTGCCGCCCATCACCTCTCTTGCTTTGCTAACGATATCGCGTGTGCGCAAAGAACAAAATACCTTCGCCAGCGAAGCATGTTCATCTTTCAATAAACCCTGGTCCTGCAACTCCGATAATCTGAATACCAGCGATTGCATAGCCGTGAGGTTGGAAAGCATTTCTACCAAATGATTTTGGATCAACTGGTAAGAAGCAATGGGTTTGCCGAATTGTTTTCTTTTGCGTGTATAATCCAGTGCGTTTTCGTAGGCGCCCCTCGCACAGCCCACGGCCATCCACGCCACCCCGGCTCTTGTCATGCGCAATACCTTGGCGGTATCTTTAAATGAGCTTGCGCCCTGTAACCTGTCCTTTTCCATTACTTCGCAATTGTTCAGCGTAATCAATCCGTTCTGAACGATCCTTAGAGCCATCTTGCCTTTTATCTTTTCCACACTAAAGCCGGGAGCATCTTTGGTAACCAAAAAACCTTTCACCTGGTTGTCATCCACATCTTTGGCCCAAATAACGGTAACATCAGCAAAAGTAGCGTTACCGATCCATTTTTTTTGCCCGTTTAATATCCATTTATCACC
>CAMPJQ010000179.1 GCA_946886925.1 uncultured Terrimonas sp. | reverse complement strand
CATTTATGCCGTCTGCATCGCTATCGGGAATCGGGCAACCCTCAAATCGCGCAACGCCGGCAATACCGGGACATTTATCTTCAAAATTAAACATACCGTCATCATCTGTATCGGCAAATTGCATATTACCCTCATTCAACTGGTCTTTAACTTCAATATTATCCAAACTGCTTAATGCAGCAAAGGAAGATGAGACACTTGCTACCGACAAAGTCAAAGTCGCTTCTTCTGCCGGTGTAGATGAAAGCATTTCAGAAACAGCAATGTCTGCGGCAAAACGATCAGGTATGCTGATACGAACCGGCGCATTGATATCATTATATTCTGACTCCGTTGCAGCAGTTGCGGCAACAGAATTGATTTTTGCTAACGCATGATAAGAAATATTCTTTTCTGCAGTTACTGATGAAGTGTGCAGGTCTAATTCCATATGATCTGCGGTAACCACATTTTCATTACTGGCGGGCGAAAACAAAGGATCAGCCAGTTTATCTTCCTGGAAATTATTTTCCTGTATACCAACCCTTTCAATTATAGAGTCGCCCAGGCTTAAAATGTCACTATCTACCAGGGATTGGGCACTGTAATCATACAGTATCAGCGCAGACAGAAGTACCGCATCTAACTTTCTCATAAAATTCATTTTTTAGTTTATAAAGGGCGGATAGGATTCCTGAAATATAAAACGAAAAAACACTTAGCCGAATTGTAAAACTACTTAGGTTTTCATCGTGGATATTGTGCAGCTCATCGAAAGCAACTATAGACTGACGAGCTTTAATGAAATGGCCTGTTAATAGAATATATAAAACGAGGCCGGGAGTTGATCACAGGAGTGACTGGTAACACAAAACTATAATAAGTTGCTGTTAAATGCAACGGGTGCAAAACGATATTATCTCATGGTAAAACAATAGCTGGTCAAAAAAATAAACATCTTTCCATCGGGAAAGATGTTTATTGAATTAGGTTATATGTTACCGTTAGTATTTTACTTTAAATGCTACACGCCTGTTCTTAGACCTGCCTTCTTCGGTATTGTTATCAGCTATAGGATGCTCGGAACCAAAACCGGACGCAGTTAATCGTTCGGAAGCGATTCCTTTTTTAACCAGATAGGTTTTTATAGCAAGGGCACGACGTCCTGAGAGCACCTGGTTATGCCGCACAGAGCCGGTATTGTCTGTATGTCCTTCAATATCCAGTTTCAGTTCGGCATTGGTACGCATAATTTCCGCCATCTTATCCAAAGCAGTAAATGAAGAAGTTTTAATATTATCGCTGTTTACATCAAATAGAATACTGCGCGCTGCTTTATTAATATCGTCAAGCATATCTTTTGCAATATGCGGACAGCCATTGTTTTCTTTTGTTCCAGCTTTAAACGGACATTTATCTGCATCATCATCAATACCGTCGCGATCGGTGTCAGGCGCCGGACAGCCATTGTATTTAACAGTTCCGGCAATATCAGGACAATTATCGTTATCGTCGTCTATGCCATCTGTGTCAGTATCAGGTACAGCACAGCCATCGTATTTGGCGGTTCCGGCTACATCGGGGCATTTATCCGCATCATCAGAAATGCCATCGTTATCCCTGTCGGGGGAAGGACATCCTACAAGTTTACTGGTTCCGGCAATGCCAGGGCATTTATCTTCATTATCCGGTATGCTGTCACCATCTGTATCGGGGCAGCCATTTGTTGCTGCTGTGCCCATTTCAGTTAGGCATTTATCTGATTTATCGGCTACGCCATCTCCATCACTATCTTTTTGAGCTGCTTTGATTTTAGCTGTTTTAGACGGTGTAAGCCATATTACCACAGTGCCACCCCAAAGCTCATGCTTGAATGATCCTGTGTATTGAGCAGTATAAAAGTCAGACATGCTCCGGCTGTAATTTGCAGTGAGCATAAGGCGGTCATTAAAATCAAAACCCGCCAGTGCATTTATACCCCAATTCAGCTTTTGGTATTTGTTGACTTCATCGCCCGATGCGAGTTTATCATTGAAACTGTTGCGTTCGCCTGAAGCATTCGTAATTTCATATGTGGCTTTACCCGTTAATTGTAATCCAATGTATGGACCGCCACCTACTATAAATCTCACTTTTTGGGTAATTGGGAGGCGGTAAATAAAATTTACAGGAAGTTCGAGGTAATTGATTTTCCAGGAAGCGTTGATAGCAGAGGTATCATTAAGAAATGATTTTGCAGAATCATAGGTTTTTGAAAATTTCCTTCCTTTATTGGTATATAATAATGCTGGTTGAACAGCCCAGTTTCCTTTTTTATCTAAGTTTATCTCCGAAAAAACACCAGCGTGGAAGCCACCCAGCGGAGAAAAGTTTCCTTTGTATTGCTGATTCCAGTTTTGAAGGTTATTTGTTTCAATAACAGAAACATTGTGCGGACCTGCACCCACTCCCCATTTAATTTGGGCATAGATCAGGTTAAAAAAAACCAGGTTAAAGGCTAACAGTAAATATGTCTTTTTCATACTGACGGGTTATTTCCAAAGGATGAATTGAATATATGATGATTATAACGTGCAATACAGCATAATATTATTGGGATTCAAGTGGTTCCATTTTTCGATGGAGGGGATATTTGATTATATTTATAATGCTCTTCCCTGCGTAACTCGGTTAAGGGAGCGCTTTTAATGTGAGTATTAAAAAGACGTTGATCTTTCCACCGGGCAAATGCGTTTACAATACAGGTAAACTGCTACTGAATTTTAGCTGTGGAATCGTACCTGCGGATGAAGTTAAAGTTGAAGTATGTTTAATAAAAAAAAGGACTTTTTCAAAAAAAAGATATGCACGTTTCACGGGAAACATGTGGATAAATGATTCATTTATAATATCATTAACAGGAAAACCTAAATATTAAATGTGATTCCCTGCGCCAGAGGAAGATTGGCAGACCAATTGATGGTATTGGTTTGCCTGCGCATATAATTCTTCCATGCATCGCTGCCACTTTCCCTGCCCCCTCCTGTTTCTTTTTCACCTCCAAAAGCGCCCCCGATTTCGGCGCCACTTGTGCCAATATTCACATTCGCTATGCCGCAGTCACTTCCTGCGACCGACAAAAACAATTCAGCTTCTCTCAGGTTGAGGGTCATAATGGATGATGACAACCCCTGGGGAACACTGTTTTGAATGGCAATGGCTTCTTCTATGCTTTTGTATTTCATTAAGTAAAGTATCGGAGCAAAGGTTTCGTGATGAACGATTGCATAATGAGGCAACACCTCTGCAATACAGGGTTTTACATAGCACCCGCTTTTGTATTCCATGCCATCTAATACAGCTCCTTCAATAATAAAATTGCCGCCCTCTTTTTTGCAATTTTCTATAGCTGTCAGGTAATTTTTTACTGCTTCTGTATCAATCAGGGGCCCCACATGGTTTTCTCCATTCATGGGGTCTCCAATCCTCAATTGCTGGTATGCGTTTACCAGTTTATCTTTAAAAGTGCCGTAAATATCTTCATGAACAATCAATCGCCTGGTACTGGTGCAGCGTTGTCCGGCAGTACCAACCGCACCAAACAAACTTGCTACTACAGCTATATCAATATCAGCGTCTTTTGATACAATTATGGCATTATTGCCTCCCAATTCCAGTAAGCTTTTTCCTAATCGGGAAGCTACTGCAGAAGCCACTGCTTTTCCCATGCGGGTTGATCCTGTTGCCGAGATCAGGGGGATTCTCGCATCATTCGCCATTTTTTCTCCAATGTATTTGTCACCAATTAAAATGCAACTAACTCCTTCAGGGACACCATTTTGAATTAGCACATCGGAAATTAAATTTTGGCAGGCGATTGCACACAAAGGTGTTTTCTCGGAAGGCTTCCAGATGCAGGCATTCCCGCATACCCAGGAAAGCATCGCATTCCAGCTCCACACTGCCACGGGGAAATTAAATGCGGATATTATGCCGGTAACACCCAATGGGTGCCATTGTTCATACATGCGGTGGCCGGGGCGTTCACTGTGCATGGTTAAGCCGTATAGCTGGCGTGAAAGACCTACAGCAAAATCGCAGATATCTATCATTTCCTGCACTTCACCCAAACCTTCCTGTAAACTTTTACCCATTTCATAGGAGACCAATTTTCCAAGAGGCTCTTTAAATTCGCGCAGTTTTTCGCCAATTTGTCTAACCACGTCTCCCCTTTTTGGAGCGGGCCAGTTCCTCCATTCTAAATATGCATCATTTGCTTTTCTTACTACGGTTTCAAAACCATTATCATCCGCAAGGTATACACTGGCTATCAGGGTCCCGTCAACCGGGGAATATGAAGGAAGGATTGCGCCCGATGACCCAATATAGAATTGTCCTGTAGAAACGCCCTGGTTTACAGAGCTGATGCGGAGCTTTTCAATAAAATTACTCATTGTCATTTTATTTTGCCACAATATACATATTGCAGACACAGTTTACATCCATTAATGTCAGGTTACAGGGAAGTAACCATTTTAACTTTTTGAAAAATGCAGGAATAAGCAAAGTTATACAAAGCCTGAACCATCATGTGGCACTAGCTTTCGCAAATTTTAAGTTATCCCATACCACTGTGGCAGATGATTATCCACTCTTTTCTTTGATCTATGTTATTAAATCGGGTATAGTTATTGATTTAATGGCTAAGAGTTATGAGGTTTCGAAATTATTGATCTTCTTTGCATACTGTTACGCTTTTTTGTATCCGCAATGAGAAACCTGTAAGTGCAGGTTTTTTTTATTTACTGCACTCCCATCCATCCCCATATCACTTGAAAAGCCTGGCGATTTTAATCGGGTTCCAACTTGTGTGAAACCGTGTATTGTTAACTTGATTAAATCAAACAAAATGGCAAATTCATTCCGTACGCGGTTTGGCAGTTTATGTATTATTTTGACCATGGCAGCGTTATCTGCAAAAGCAAATGACGAATCTGTTCAACCTGAACAATTTAATCTGAACGCCTTTGTAAAAGCATCTGTTAGTGTTTTAGACGGAAACGCTGCAAGAGTAGAAGCGTTTTTAAATAAATTGAAGAAAAAGGAATCCTCCAGTATATGTGTATGCGAAATACTGGAACTTCAGAACAACAATTCTAAATTTATGAATGTGGCCATCTTTGCAGAGAAAACAAATAAGGGAAACATTGGGACTGGCTATAAAATTGCAGAGCGAATGATAGCGAAGGAAAAAAAGCAAATGCGAGCAATTTATTTTGATGCGGTAAAGATAAATACAAAGGTGGCTGTAGCGTCTAATTGTTTGAGCTTATATATGAAGTTAAAAGCGGAAGCACCGGGATTGAGGCTCTATGATATTTTAGATGCAGACAAAAAATATTAGTGTATCAATATATTGACAATAAGACTATTACATCGTAGTATTAATATTTAATTTCAAGTAATCCGTTTTAGTATTGCTCATTTTCATTAGGAAAGTCGCCCTCCTTTACATCAGTAATATATTGCTGAACAGCATGGGTTATGGTTTCATTCAGATTAAGATATTGCCGTAAAAAACGAGGTTTAAATTCACTTGTAATACCCAACATATCATGCATTACCAGTACTTGTCCGTCACAGTTCCCTCCTGCTCCAATGCCAATGGTAGGAATATGGAGGCTTGCGCTTACCTGCCTGGCCAGCAAAGCCGGAATTTTTTCCAGCACTATGGAAAAGCACCCGGTTTCTTCCAGAAGCCTGGCATCGCGCTGGAGCTTTTCGGCTTCCGCTTCCTCCTTAGCACGTACGGTATAAGTGCCAAATTTATAAATAGACTGGGGCGTTAAACCCAAATGACCCATCACCGGAACACCCGCAGATATGATTCTTTTAACAGACTCTATCACTTCCTCGCCGCCTTCAAGCTTTACGGCATGTGCCCCCGTTTCTTTCATAATACGGATCGTGGAATTCAGCGCTTCTTTTGAATTGCCCTGGTAGGCACCAAAAGGAAGGTCCACCACTACCAGGCAACGTTTAGCCCCTCTTACCACCGATGAAGCGTGATAGATCATTTGATCCAAAGTTACCGGTAGCGTCGTTTCATGTCCTGCCATTACATTACTGGCAGAGTCCCCCACAAGTAAAATATCTATTCCTGCTGCGTCAAATGTTTTGGCAAACGAATAATCATATGCTGTAAGCATGGCTATTTTTTCGCCATTGCTTTTCATTTTCTGCAGGGTATTTGTAGTAATTCTTTTAATTTCTTTATTGATACTC
>CAMPJQ010000178.1 GCA_946886925.1 uncultured Terrimonas sp. | reverse complement strand
TATATTCCCTTGACATACCGTATACCGAAAACTTAGACCAGGAATTATTGGTACCAATTTCGGGGGTATTCAACCTGAAGCTCTGGTTATAGGCCACGTTTATTTCTGCACTGATTGCCTTTGATATTTTAAGATTAGATCCTAATGCGAAATTGGTGTTATGGTTATTCGTGTTGGGCACTACCGCGGTTCCATCGGTTCTGGAAGCAGATAAGCGAACTGTTCCAAACTCACCGCCTGAAGAAAAAGATACATTGTGTGTAGTTTCATTACCCTGCCGGTAATATGCCTTCCTATTGTCGGGCTGGGGCGAATAAGGCCGCATTTCTCCATCCCACCAGCGTACCATCCGTCCGTCTAATTTTGGTCCCCAGGAAGAACTGGCGCCAAACCAGCTAAAAATATCCCAGGTATTAAACCCTCCGGGTATAGTTGCATGCGAGCCACCAATACCCGTACCACCGGTTCCATAGCTTGAACCACCGTACAATGTAGGAAGATAGTATTCTCCATTCTCCGTTTTAGGCAATTCCGGATTGGCTGTCCATAGCCCTGCCGCAAAACCGCCGCCATATTCATTCTGCAAGTCCTGAAAACGGTAAACATTCGTAAAATTGGTAGAAAAATTATAATTCAGACCAAGGCCTTTTTGAAGACTTCCCTTTTTACTTGTGATCAATATCACCCCATTTGCTCCCCTGGCACCGTATAAAGCAGCAGCATTTGGTCCTTTTAAAACAGATATACTTTCCACATTGTCCATATTCAGATAGCTGAGATAATTTCCCCAGTCTCTCATCCCATCAGTTACTTCAATATTGGATTGAGCAACGGGGCGATTGTCTATGATTGCACCATCTACAACAATCAAAGGCTGATTAACACCTGTTACAGAATTGTTACCTCTTATCACTATCCTGGACGAGGCATTATTTATACCATTGCTGGTTGAAATATTCAACCCTGCTACTTTTCCCATCAGGCCCTGCGCTACATCCACCGGAGCGGCAATGGTAACATCTTCGGCTTTTATCTGTTGCACAGCAAACCCTATAGACCTTTTGTCTCTTTTTACGCCCAGAGCGGTAACAATCACCTCATCCATATCAGCCGAAGAGGAAGATAGTGTAATATCCAGCGCCCCTGAGTCACCTGCTTTCACTTCCTTTGAAGTGAAACCAACGGAACTTATTAGCAAGGTAACATTTTTACCATCTACAGTAACAATGTACCGTCCGTTCTCATCGGTAAAAACGGTTTGGGGCGTACCTTTAACTGTTACTGTTGCAGCAGGTACAGGGTTGCCGCTATCGTCTTTTACCACGCCGCTAATGGTTAGTTTTTCCTGGGCAAGCAATACAATATTGCCCACCAGCAGGATCAACAAAACCAATAAAATTGGCTTCTTTAACTTTTTCATGCAGTTGAATTTTTAGTATGATTAATAATGATAAAAATGGTTTAGGGCAGATTCCTTTGAGTGGCTATTCAATACTTCCGGTTCAAAAAACACAATAGCACCGTTCAGCACCAAAATAAAAGTACAATTATCGGGTTAGTCGAATCATATATCCAATGTCGTTTAATTGTTTAAGAATCCCAGTAGAAAGAGACATAGGATCAGGGTTCAATCTCACTGTGCCCCTATTTGTTTTCGTGATTATGCTCTCTAAACGACATTGGATGCTATAATCTGGCTTTACACATAGTATAGGATCAGTTAATGTCCTTATTGCCCTTCACCAAATTCCGGCGCGCTTTTATCGTACCAAATCCGTTGCGAACTTAATGTTGGTATATCCTGTGCATTCGGCGTAAACCCTTGTTCAGTCATAGCGGCATTCCAGTTATCTCTGTTTACTTCACCCGGATCGGTTAACCACCAGCGGCGCGGTATTTGTTCATTGAAAGGTTCGCGGGCATAATAGGTTGAATTGTTTTTAGGATACCCTGTTCTGCGAACCAGCACAAAAGCTTCACTGGCATTGCGGTAAAAGTTCAGGTACTGCTGGATATATATTCTTTCCAGGTTGTTCGTACCATTAAACGCCACTTCCGGACCACTCAGGTATGCGTCAACTTCTGCATCACCATTACCGGTAAACCCGGTAGCTGATTGCGCAGTTACTGCTATGGCATTCATTGTTTTAATGGAAGAAGCAACACCTTTTTTATACCAGTCTTCTGCTGTGCCTTTGGTATCAATTCCATTACCAAATCCTTTTTCAATAAATTCTGCCACCAGCAAACAGGATTCGGCATTCGATACCAGCACATCCGTGTAATCGCCGGTTGCGCCATTATACCGGGGTGAGAAAAAATGCCGGTTAATGGGTGATATCAAAAAATAGCGGGAGACCGTATTGCCAGGATTCGTGTTACCAACCGCAAAAGCATTACTGATATAGCCTGCTACACCTGGATTGGTTGTCCAGTCTGCCGGTGCGCCCTGAAAATTAATCCAGGGATCGGCAGGATCAATAAACGCCGGAAGGGTTGTTGAATACTTGGCCAAAGTATCTCCATAACTGCCGGTTAAATCATTGGATTCGAAATATATGGGCAGGCGGGGATCATCGGCAGCCTTCAGAAAATCAATAATAGAAGTACTGCCATAGCGGGTACTCCTGTAGTTGATATCGTTGCCAAAAGGCGAAAAATTGGGATTGGTGTACTTTAACTGTGCATCATCATTATCAATAGGTCCGGTAGCGTCCTGCATTACCTGCCTGAATATTTCCTGCGCTTTGGCAGCATCCTGGTTTTGCAACCTCGCTGCTATACGCAACTTTAATGTATTGGCTAACTTAACCCATTTGGTCCAGTCGCCTCCATAAAAAATATCGGAATTCCCGTAAGTAAGCTGATCAGAGAGGGAACTGTTGGATAATACGCTGATCGCGTTATCCAGTTCCGATAACCAGGTATTAAAAAGAGATTCCTGTGTATCATAAGCGGGACTATAATTCGTTTCATAACGTCCCTGAATAGCGTCCTTGTAAGGAATGGAGCCGTTCATATCGGTAACCTTTATACCATGCAACGCCTGTATGATATAAGTTACCTCCTGCATTTTCTGATATTGGTCTTTCTCCGGAAGTGTACTGATTTGTCTCCTAATCTCAAACAGGTTGGGTAATATCTGGGAGTAATAAACCCCATAACGGCCATTTACATTACCTGTTACTTCATACGGGCTGGCGGTAACGTGCTGGGTAAACCGGAACAGTTGTTCCATACCTTCCCATATCCATTCTCCGCCATTATAGGTCATTAATCTTTCCTGGGAATAACTTAAAAGGTATTTAATGTCGGGTTTGGTTACTACAGTAGGATCCGTATTGGTCTCACCAAATTGTTTTTCGCAGGAGGTAAAGACAAAAGCCGCAAACCCCATTACTGCTATATATTTTGAAACGCTTTTCATGACTTGTAATAATTAAATAATAAAAAAACAATTCCATTAAAAGGTAGCTCTGAGCGTAAATACAAATGAACGCATCATAGGTAAAAATCCTTCTTCGCCGGAATAAGCTGTGTTGTTTGAGTTATTGGAAGCCGGGTTAAAATTATAAGGCAACGAATTGTGCAAATACAACAAATCACGACCAACCACAGACAAAGACAACGCGTTTAGTTTAAGTTTTTCATAAAATTTAGCGGGTATGCGGTAAGATAAAGCTACCTGACGCAGTGATACCCATGAATTTTTAAACACCCAATAATCCGCTACCCCGGTTGAAGATGAACCGTAACGATAAAAGAATTGTGGAAGGTGGGAAGGCTCAACCAATCCCTGGTCGTATGCCTGCTGATACGTCATGCCACCTACATCGGCTGTACCACCTCCGGGCTTATCAACTATTTGACCTGGCGCAAAAACGCCTTCGGGAATTATACCATCATCATAAGTACCGCCATCATTAGCGTACTGGGATGTCCATTGAATACCTCCATTTTGAGCATCTCTTCCAGGAAGGCTATTGGGAAGTACACCTGTATGCGTTCCATACCGATAGCTCAGCGATACAAAGTCACCCCCTATTTTAGCGTCCAGCAATACATTCAGGCTAAAATTTTTATAATTGAAGGTATTGTCCCATCCCGCGCGGAATTTAGCATTAATGTCGCCCACATCCTGCCATTTGTTGCTCCTCGCAGGAAAGGCCGTTCTGGAGTCGGAGCGCCAGGTAAAAATGGGTAACCCGTTGCGTGGGTCGTTTTTATCCGTGCCTTCAAAAGCGGTAGAGTGAATTTGTGTACGCAATGTGCCGTATGATTTACCTACCACAGCCCATGTACTGATCTCCCCGATATTGGCGCCCAGGTTAAATTCTGTTCTGCCCGGATAAAGCTCTACAATCATATTCCTGTTAACGGCGTAATTAAGCGCTGTATTCCATGAAAAGCTTTTTGTCCTGACAGGAGTAGCGTCTAAGGAAATTTCAATACCCCTGTTGCGTATGTTGCCCGCGTTGATGAATATCGTGCTTACACCCGATTCTGTGGGCGTGCCAATATCCAGCAACTGATTTTTGGTATTATCCTGATATAAACTAACGTCTAACCCCAAACGGTTTTCAAAAAATCGCATTTCCAGTCCAACCTCTTTGGAGATTTTACGTTGTGGTTTCAGGTTGGGTTGTAATACTGAACCCGAACTATATGTGGATAGCGGAACGGTTTGCCCGTTAGCTGTACTGTATCCGTTAAAAGCAAAACCGGGATTAATTCTGAAAGGATCTGTATCGCCCCCCAGCGCAGCAAGGTTTCCTCTTAATTTACCATAGCTGATCCAGGAAGGAAAATTGTTCTTGAATGTTTCACTGAATATCCATGATAAACTGGCAGCGGGATAGGTATAGAAATTGTTACCCGTTCCATTAGAATAGGTTAAAGTTGAAGACCAGTCGCCACGCCAGGTAGCCTGCAGGTACAACATGTCTTTATACCCTACATCTGCACTGGCGTATAATGAATTGAAGCTCCTGCGATTTCTAATTCCTGCATTTGTGGTAGGTTGATTAACAGAGTTGGCTATGTAATAATTACCAGGATAACTTAATCCTCCGCTGGTAGAACTGTTTTCATATGTAGTTTTATACCGTTGCGCTTCACCGCCTATATAACCACTGAGGGTAAGGTCCGGATTAATATCTTTATTCATCATCAACATCCATTTCTGCATATTGCTTTCCTTGGTTTGAAACCCAAGCGAATACAATCCACCGGTAAAATTAAGTCCCTGCCCGAGCTCTTTGCTTTCGGATCGTGTATAAATGTTATTAATATTCCCTTCCAGGATCAGCTTGGCCCAATCTGTCAAAGTAACGGTAAAGGCCACACGTCCACGGAGCAGTTGCTCCTTTTGCAAATAGTTGTTTTCATACAATGAAAACCAGAACCTTGTTTCAGGGGCCAGGTTGGTTTCGGCAGAATTACCAGGATTAGGAACGCCACCGAATTGGCTGGTATAATGCTCCCTCTGAGACCAGTACTTGGTATCATAGTTACGCGGCATCATCCACGAATACAGTTTACCAAAATTATAGGAAGCAAAGGCATCCAATCCTCCCAGGCGAGGCGGATTTTTACCGTTAAAATCGGTATAAGCAGCACTCATGTCTACTTCCAGGAACTTCGTGAACTTATGTGTAACCCGCAGGTCAAATGCATTTTTGGTAAACTTATTGTTGCTTACAACGCCTTCGGCTTCGTTGCGGTTATAGGACAAACGAAATGTTGATTTTTCAGTTCCACCGTCAATGGCCACGTTGGTATTGTATCCAACGCCTGTTTGAAAAGCGTCTAAGAAGTTGTTGGGCTGGGGAAGATATTTGGTTGGCGTACCATCGTAATTAATTACATCCTGCCCCACCATACGCGGACCCCAGTTTTCCAGTTCACGTCCTATGCCTCTGTCAATATAGGGTAAGCCGGTAACAGGGTCAGTTGGAAATACCTTTGTAGTCCATCTTTCGTTGGCTTTATAATTCGGATCCCTGTTATCGGTAAAGAAATCACCAACCGTTCCGCCGCCAAATTCATTTTGAAAATCTGGTCCCGCATAGGGATCAGTTATATTTACCGACTGGTTAACGGTTACGCCGATTCCCTGGCGATGTTTCCCTTTTTTAGTAGTAATTAAAATCACCCCGTTAACAGCCCTTGTGCCATACAAGGCAGCCGCCGCAGATCCTTTTAACACAGACACACTTTCAAAATCTTCCATATTCAGGTTCTTCAGATC
>CAMPJQ010000177.1 GCA_946886925.1 uncultured Terrimonas sp. | reverse complement strand
ACTTAGCTTTGCATATTATTAATTATTAAAGCAGCAGGTTAAAGATAATATGATGTCTCATTATCAGTCTGAAGCGTTAAAGATATTATTTTCAGCAGTTGTCAGACAAAATGTAACCCCCGAAGTGTGGAATTGGTTAAACGATATGTCAGCCCAGGCCAATAATTCCCAACAGTTCAGTATTGCCTTTGTTTCGGTTCCCCGTAAAACAGGCAAATCGCTCATACATCTAACGGAAGAGCAGGAAAAAGCGCTCCGGAAGGAAGGTGCAGGCTTGTCCATTGCGTCGTGGACCATTGACAGATTGTGCAGGGTATGGTTGCTCGCGCATGTAAACAACACGGATAAAGCGCAATATTTTCAAACCATTGAAAATTTATATTTAACAGCCGAGGTAAATGAACTGGTAGCACTGTATTCGGCTTTACCCGTTTTGGCCTACCCCGAAATGTGGAGCAGGCGCTGCGCCGAAGGCATACGCAGCAACATTGGCGGCGCCCTGGAAGCGATCATGTGCAACAACCCTTACCCGGCAGCTTATTTGAATGAGCAGGCGTGGAATCAATTGGTATTGAAAGCTTTTTTTACAGAGAAGCCCGTTGAACAAATTATCGGACTGGATGCACGCGCCAATGCGGAACTGGCTAAAACCTTATCGGATTATGCTCATGAAAGATGGGCGGCACATCGTACAGTTCATCCACAGATATGGCGTTGCACAGGAAAATTTATTGACAAAGATATTTTTCCTGATATGGAAAGATTGGGTCAGTCGGAAAATATATTAGAACGGGAAGCCGCTGCACTGGCCTGCAGCGATAGTAATTATCCTCCCGCTCAGGAGTTATTAAATAAATTGCCTGGTATTAAATCTGCCATAACATCGGGTGAATTGAACTGGAATGTGCTGGCAGAAAAAATAAATGCTCATGTGTTGCAGTAATAACATTACAGAAAAGGACCTTCAGCCCGGAATACAGGACAAATCTTACCTTGAACGTATACAAGGTATGCAGTTTTTTGATCCGCATATTCATATGACATCGCGTACAACCGACGATTATGAAGCCATGGCTGATGCAGGTATTGTTGCCATTATTGAACCCGCATTCTGGCTGGGACAGCCCCGTACTGGTATAGATACGTTTCGGGATTATTACAGCAGCCTTATTGGCTGGGAACGTTTTCGCTCTTCACAATTTGGCATCAAACATTATTGCACTATCGGATTAAATTCACGCGAGGCCAACAATGAAGCATTGGCAGAGCAGGTGATGGAAATACTGCCTTTGTTCGTATATAAAGAAGGCGTGGTGGGAGTGGGAGAAATAGGTTTTGATGATCAAACCCCCGCTGAAGAAAAATACTACCGCCTGCAACTCAACCTGGCCAAAGAAGCCGGGCTCCCTGTACAGATACACACCCCGCACCGCGATAAAAAAAGAGGCACTACCCGCAGTATGGATATTGCTCTCGAGCATGGCCTTGATCCAGCCATGGTTATAGTAGATCATAACAATGAAGAAACTATGAAAGAAGTGCTGGACAGAGGTTTCTGGGCGGCCTTCACCATTTACCCTTTTACAAAAATGGGTAATGAACGTATGGTAGATGTGGTGAAGCAATATGGTACAGACCGTATAATGATCAACTCGGCGGCCGACTGGGGTATCAGCGATCCGCTGGCAGTACCCAAAACTGCTGCCCTTATGAAAGATATGGGCATTAGTGATGAAGCTATTCGTTTGGTTACTTATCAGAACGCGATCACTGCTTTTGCACAAAGCGGGCAGATTGATGAATCGGATTTCGCCACCGTAAAAAATATTGATCAAAGCCTGAAGTTCAGTGGAAACACCATTCTCCGGGGAGGACAGCAACCCCGTACAGACAAAAGCTCCATCATTATACGATAAAATACAGCATGTGGATAAGCTGATTGGGTTTTTGCGTTTAATGCGGCCGGCAAATATCATTACTTCTATTGCAGATATACTGGCAGGTGTTGCCATTGCCGGGTATGTTGTTGATGATGGAAATGCATATGAATGGCAATCCATTGGGTTGCTGGTATTTTCAACTATTGGTTTGTATGGAGGAGGTGTGGTTTTAAATGATGTATTTGATGCAGAACTGGATAGCAAAGAACGCCCTGAACGCCCCATCCCCAGTGGACTGATATCAAAAAATGCCGCTGCTTTGTTTGGTGTCATTCTGCTGTTGGCCGGCATTGCCGCTGCTGCCAGTGTGCATATAACCGGTTGGTTCTCTTCTTCCTCAATGATATCCATTGCTATTGCGGTTTGTGCAGTGGTATACGATAAATGGATGAAACATAGCGGTTTCCTGGGTCCGCTTAATATGGGTATTTGCCGGGGTTTGAATTTATTATTAGGGATGAGCATTCTTCCAGCAGTTTTACCGCAGTATGGTTACATAGCCATAGTGCCGGTAATATATATAGCTGCCATTACCATGATAAGCAGGGGAGAAGTACATGGCGGTAAAAAAAGAACGCTGTATGCCGCTGTGTTGCTGTATGCCATTGTTATCGCCAGCATTTTAACGATCGGCTTTATCAATAATTATGTAGGGTATACCGCTATTTTTGTTGTGCTATTCGGCGCAATGATATTGCCTCCTTTGCAAAAAGCCATTCGTAACCCGACCGGCCCGCTTATTGGAAAGGCTGTAAAAGCTGGTGTAATCGCGTTGATTGTAATGAATGCCGCATGGGCAGCCACCTTTGGTGCAATTTACTTTGCATTGCTGATATTACTGCTTTTACCGGTTTCGCTGCTCCTGGCGAAACTATTTGCAGTTACGTGATGGCAATGATTTGTTAATAACTTATTTTTGCGGTTTTAAAATGGCTTAGTATCCCGTTTCCGTACTATTTTAGCAACAACGTGATGGATCATATAGAGCAAACATTCAGCGTACGATTTGAGTACAAAGTTTTTTTTACCAGTCATTTATTTGCACCCGATAATTTTCTTTTCCGCAATTTTTTAAAGGCAGCTTTGACGGATATTCCAAAGAAAATATTTTTTGTAATGGATGAAGGGGTAGCAGTGCATCATCCCCAACTGCAGGGGCAAATCAGGAATTATTTCGCCAATGAACCTGGTTTTGCATTGGTAAAAGATATCATGATCGTTCCGGGTGGAGAACAATCTAAAAATACCGAAACACATTTTTATAGCATTGTGCAGGCTGTTGATGCGCACGGCATAGACAGGCATTCGTATATTGTGGCAATAGGCGGCGGCGCTGTGCTCGATCTTGTAGGGTATGCATCCGCCGTGTCGCACCGGGGAATCCGGCATATACGTATACCAACTACCGTACTCTCACAAAACGATTCCGGCGTTGGCGTAAAGAACGGAATAAATTATCTGGGCAAGAAAAATTTCCTGGGAACATTTGTTCCTCCTGCCGCTGTATTCAATGATCATTTTTTTTTAACCACGTTAAGCGATGCGGAATGGCGTTCCGGCATGTCGGAAGCAGTGAAAGTAGCGCTTATTAAAGACCGGACTTTTTTTGAATGGTTAAAAGCGAATGCCGCACTTTTGGCGGGCAGGAATATGGAAGCCATGCAATACCTCATAAAAAGATGCGCTGAACTGCACCTGCAGCATATAGCCGGAGGCGATCCTTTTGAGATGGGATCCTCACGCCCCCTCGATTTCGGGCACTGGAGCGCTCACAAGGTAGAACAGCTTTCGGATTTTACCATTCGTCATGGCGAGGCGGTGGCAATGGGCATAGCGCTCGATAGCGCCTATTCGTTTTTGTTGGGAAGACTGGAAGAAGCAGATGCCAAAACCATTGTTGGGGTATTGAAATCGCTTGGTTTTTCGATTACTCACCCCCTCATGGATATACAAAATAAGGAAAGCCCCGTATTGAAGGGGCTGAATGAGTTCAGAGAGCATTTGGGCGGACGATTGACCATTATGCTGCTGGCATCTGTTGGCAAGGGAGAAGAAGTACATGAACTGGATACCATTATATTACAGAAGGCCAGTCAGTGGCTGAAAACCTGTTAAAAAAAGAATATGCAAACAGCACACGGACATCTTACCTATTGCAGTAATATACATGCCGGTGAAAGCTGGGATGATCATTTTAAACAATTACAGGAGCATATTCCTGCTATCAAGAATCAGGTTTCGCCCGGTAATCCTTTTGGTATTGGGCTCCGGCTTTCCAACATGGCAAGTGTTGAGTTGATCAAAGAAAAAAATCTGGAAATTTTTCAGCAGTGGCTCCGCGATAATGATTGTTATGTTTTTACCATGAACGGATTTCCTTACGGTGGCTTTCACCGTACCGCAGTGAAAGATAAAGTGCATGCGCCCGACTGGACTACCGCTGAACGCGAAGCATATACGATAAGGCTGGCACAAATATTAGTGGTGCTGCTGCCCGATGGTATGGATGGCGGAATTTCCACATCTCCTTTGTCATACAGGTTCTGGCATACCACTGAACAACTGCCCGGTGTTTTTGAAAAATCAACACTTCATTTGTTGGCGGTGCTTGACCAGTTGATCCAGATAAAGCAATCTACCGGCAAGTCAATACATATAGACATTGAGCCGGAGCCTGACGGGTTACTGGGAGAAGGGAAAGAATTTATAAACTGGTATACGCAATATCTGCTACCGCTGGGCATACCTTATATAGCAAAGCTTTTTGGATGCAGTGATGATATTGCTGCTTTTCATATAAAGGAGCATATACAGCTTTGCTATGACGTATGTCATTTTGCTATTTGTTATGAAGATCACGCAGCCATGATCAAACAAATCCAGGAGCTGGGTATCAAAACAGGTAAGATACAGATCAGCGCTGCGCTGAAAGCAGAGTTACCTGCAGAGCTTGAAAAAAGAGCGCCTGTAATTGAGGCCTTCGTCCGGTTCAATGAGCCCACTTACCTGCACCAGGTGGTGGCTATGCAGCAAAACGGTCAGTTGAAAAGATATGCCGATATGCCTGATGCTTTGCCTGATGCTTATAATACAGATGTAACGGAATGGCGGGCTCATTTTCATGTGCCATTGTTTGTAGAAGGATACGGCGTGCTAAAGTGCACACAGCAGGATATTGAACAGGTATTATCCATTCATCAACAGCAACCGTTTACTGCGCACCTTGAAATAGAAACCTATACCTGGGAAGTATTACCCGATGATAAAAGATTACCGCTTACCCAATCTATTGTAAGAGAAATGCAATGGGTGATGGGGTTGCTGGAAAAGTGAGTGAAGTAAGTAGTAAGTGGTTAGTGGTAAGTAGTGAGAGGGGAGAAGAGAAAATAGAAAAGTGAGAAGTGAGAGATGTGAATGGTGAATAGTGAATGGTGAGAAGTGAGATGAAGTGCCAGGTACATCATTAGTAGTTTTTTTGGCTGATAGCTCAAAGCTGACGGCTCATACCTGACACCTGTTTCATTATGAATAAAACCGTTGTAATAGATATTGTGGGATTGTCTTCTAATTTGATAGGAGAGCATACACCCTTTTTAACGCGCTATAGCAGCAATAAACATTTGCAAACCATTGCACCCATGCTGCCTGCTGTTACTACAGCAGTACAATCTACTTATATTACCGGAAAGTGGCCGGGTGAACACGGCATAGTAGGCAATGGCTGGTACGATCGTACCGATTGTGAAATAAAATTCTGGAAGCAATCCAATAAATTAGTGCAGTCCGAAAAAATATGGGAAAGAGCAAAAAGGATGGATCCTTCATTTACCGCTTCTAAAATGTTTTGGTGGTATAATATGTATTCCAGCGCGGATTATGCAGTAACACCGCGTCCCAATTATTTAGCCGACGGGCGAAAAATACCGGATTGCTATTCGCATCCTGCAGTGTTAAGAGATGAACTGCAAAAAGAACTGGGACAGTTCCCGTTGTTTACGTTCTGGGGTCCGGGCGCCAATATCAAATCCACACAATGGATTGCCGATGCCACTATTTTTACCGATAAAAAATACGATCCCACACTTACACTGGTTTACCTGCCTCACTTAGATTATTGTTTGCAAAAATATGGCCCTGACTTCTCAAAAATAAGTACACACTTAAAAGAGATAGATAAAGTTGTTGAAGACCTGGTTAACTATTATTCAGGAACGGGCGCCAGGATCATGCTCTTATCGGAATATGGTATAACACCTGTCAATCAACCCATTCATATCAACCGTGTCCTGCGCCAAAATGGAATGCTGGGC
>CAMPJQ010000176.1 GCA_946886925.1 uncultured Terrimonas sp. | reverse complement strand
CATTAAAAAAACAACCACATGGAACAAAGATTTTCGGACGCCGTAACACGCATTAAAAGTGTTACCTCCATGGGAAATAAGCTACTGCTGCTTCCACTATTTTTTGCTTTTATTTTTATGCAGGCCTGCAGCTCCACTTCGGGTAAGGAGAATATGGTGCAGCCACCGCTTGATTTACCCGTGCTTACCATCAGGCCGGGCGCCGTTACAACCTACCAGGAATTTCCGGCTACGCTTGAGGGAAGCAAGGATATAGAAATTCGCCCACAGGTAAACGGGCAGTTGGATCATATTTACGTAGATGAAGGGGCTTTTGTTCAGAAAGGACAACCTCTGTTCAGAATCAATCCGCGGGAGTATTCCGAACGCTTCAACAACGCCAGTGCCAATCTTGCCGCAGCCAAAGCCAATCTTTCCACAGCCAACATCAATGTTTCCAGGCTAACACCATTGGTAACGAACCAGGTTGTTTCGGAAGTGCAGCTAAAGGCGGCGGTAGCTGCCCGGGAAGCTTCACAGGCCAACGTGCTGCAGGCAGCATCTATGGTTGAAAGCGCTAAAATCAATTTGAATTATACACTCATCACCGCTCCTGCCAACGGTTATATCGGCCGCATTCCTTTTAAAACAGGTAGCCTGGTTAGCACTGTAAATCCCGAAGCGTTAACCGTGCTTTCAGAAATAAAAAATGTGGTTGTTTATTTTTCCCTGAGCGAAAACGACTTCATCCAGTTCAAGAAAGCGTTTTCCGGGAAAAGCATCCAGGAAAAAATTAAACAGTTGCCTCCCGTGGAATTGCTGCTGGCCGACGGTACCGTTTACCCGCATAAAGGGAAAGTAGAAATGGTTTCCGGGCAATTCGATATCAGCAAAGGGTCAATCAGTTTCCGGGCAAGTTTTCCCAATAACGAAGGACTGCTGCGTTCTGGTAATACAGGCGAGGTTCGTATACCCCATTTGTTTTCATCCGTAATACAAATTCCCCAGGAAGCCACTTATGAAATACAGGACAAGATATTTGTCTTTGCAGTGCAGGATGGAAACAAAGTGATGAGTAAACCCATTTCTGTTTCCGGCACCAGCGGCACCAGTTACCTGGTTGAAAAAGGACTCCAGGCAGGCGATAAAATTGTTTATGAAGGACTGGGTCGCCTAAGGGATGGCGTTGTAATCAATCCCCGGCAGATAAGCCCCGACAGTTTGAAAAAGGCGATGTAAGGCTCATTTTATTTATTCTATTTATATACCAATACCTGCTTTTGGAGTAACCACAAGCGGGATGGCCAAATACTTTTCTGATGTTAAGAAAATTCATTGAAAGACCGGTTTTATCAACCGTTATTTCTGTACTGTTGGTGATACTGGGTATCATTTCTGTAAGTGTATTGCCCATTTCACAATTTCCCGATATTGCACCTCCAACCGTTACCGTAACCGCCACCTATCCCGGGGCAAATGCCGAAGTGGTAGCCCGGTCTGTAGCCACACCCATTGAAGAAGCAGTGAATGGTGTGGAAAATATGACCTACATGACTTCCAATTCAAGCAACGATGGAAGCATGACGCTGAATGTGTTTTTCAGGCAGGGCACCGATCCTGATATAGCGGCTGTTAACGTGCAAAACCGCGTTTCCAAAGCCAGCAGTAAAATTCCGCAGGAAGTTATCCAGGCGGGCATCTCCACGCAAAAGCAACAGAACAGCTTTTTGATGTTCGTGGCGCTCACCAGTAAGGACAGCCTGTACGATGAAGCTTTTATACAAAACTACATCAAGATCAACCTGATCCCGCAAATGCAGCGCATACCCGGTGTGGCCGAAGTACAACCTTTCGGCGGCCGCGAGTATTCGATGCGGATATGGTTAAAACCCGACAGGCTTACCGCATACAATCTTTCTCCGCAGGATGTACTCGGTGCAATAAAGGAGCAAAGTCTTGAAGCCTCGCCCGGAAGGCTTGGCCAAAGCAGCCGGGAAGTGTTTGAATATGTTTTAAAATACAAGGGTAAGCTCAATAAAGGCGAAGATTACGAAAATATTATAGTAAAGGCAAACAACGATGGTTCGGTTATCCGGTTAAAAGATCTTGCCAGGGTATCATTTGGTTCATTTTCCTATGCTACCAACAGCAGGTTGAACGGTGGTCCTACCTCAGGCATTGCACTTTTGCAAACGGCGGGTTCCAATGCCAATGAAATTCTTACAGAAGCGGAAAGGCTGATAAAAGAATTTTCGAAGACATTGCCAACAGGTATTGAACCGGTCATCATGTTCAACGCCAAAGATTTTTTAGATGAGTCTATTAGCCAGGTAAAAGAAACGCTTCTGGAAGCATTTATACTGGTGTTTATCGTTGTTTTTCTGTTTTTGCAGGATTTTCGTTCCACACTCATCCCCGCCATTGCCGTGCCCGTGGCTATTGTAGGCACATTCTTTTTTATGCAGTTGTTTGGGTTCAGCATTAACCTGCTCACGTTATTTGCATTGGTGCTGGCCATTGGTATTGTGGTAGATGATGCCATTGTTGTGGTGGAAGCCGTTCACACCAAAATGGAGCGAACGGGTTTGCCTGCCAGGGAGGCCACCATTGAATCCATGAATGAAATATCGGGCGCTATCGTTTCCATTACGCTTGTAATGGTGGCCGTGTTCGTTCCCGTTACCTTCATGCAGGGACCGGCAGGAGTGTTCTACAAACAATTTGCATTTACATTGGCCATCGCCATTTTAATTTCAGCGCTCAATGCGTTAACACTCAGCCCGGCATTGTGTGCCCTGTTTTTAAAAAACAATCATGCGGAAACATCTGCCGGCGGAAGCAGCTTTGCAAAACGGTTTTTTAGCGCTTTTAACGTGGCATTTAATGCAATGACCCGGAAATATACAGGATCACTGAAGTTTTTGTTTCGTCAAAAATGGGTAGCGGTATCCGGACTGGTATTGGTATCGGTGGTCACCTATTTTATGATTAAGCAAACGCCTACAGGGTTTATCCCAACAGAAGACCAGGGATTTGTATTGTATGCGGTAAATACGCCTCCGGGCAGTTCCCTCGAAAGAACCCACCGGGCCATGAAAAAAATTGAAGACATTGTAAGCAGGCAGGCTTTCACCAAAAATCATTACCAGGTAGATGGCTTAAATTTTATTTCCAATGCCAATGCCGCCCCTTACGGAGCCGGCTTTATACGCACAAAAGACAAAGACCAGCGTGGCGAAGTGAAAGATTATTCGGCCATGGCAGCCTATCTTACCCAAAAAGTTCAGGCGGAAGTGAAGGACGCTAACGCGGTGTTTTTTACTTTTCCCACGGTATCGGGTTTTGGTAATGTAGATGGTTTTGAGTTTATGCTGCAGGACCGGGGCAATGGTTCACTGGAAGCGCTGGACAATACAGCAAAAAAATTTATCGGCGCCCTTATGCAGCGCGAGGAAATTGCTTTTGCCTTTACCACTTTTGCCGCCAACAATCCACAGTATGAAATTGAAGTAGACAATGAAAAGGCAAAGCAACTGGGCGTAAGCGTGAGTGATTTGCTCCAAACATTGCAGGTATATTACGGAAGCACTTTTGTTTCGGATTTTAACCGTTTTGGAAAATTTTACCGGGTTATTGCACAGGCCGATATCAGTTACCGCGACAATGCATCCTCACTCAATGAAATTTATGTAAAGAACAACAGGGGTGAGATGGTTTCGGCCAATGCACTTGTAAGTTTTAAAAGGGTGTATGGCGCCGAAACGGTAACAAGGAATAATTTATACAATGCGGTTACCATTAATGGCAAACCCAAACCGGGCTTCAGTACCGGCGATGCCATTGTTGCCATTGAAGAAACAGCAAAGGAAGTGCTGCCGCGTAATTTTGGTTATGAGTGGACGGGAATGACCCGTGAAGAAAAAAACGCGGGCTCGCAAATCACCATCATTTTTTTGATGAGCCTTGTATTCGTTTATTTTTTGCTGGCTGCGCAGTATGAAAGCTATATACTGCCCCTTGCCGTGGTATTAACGATCCCGCTGGGTGTATTTGGAGTGATGCTGTTCATTAATTTGCTGGGAATAGAGAACAATATATATGTGCAGGTGGCATTGATCATGCTCATTGGGTTGCTGGCGAAGAACGCGATCCTGATCGTAGAGTATGCTGTGCAGCGGCGCAGGGCGGGCAAAACGATAGTGGAGGCAGCCTTAGAAGCATCGCGGCTGAGACTGCGGCCGATATTAATGACCTCATTTGCATTTATTGCCGGTATGATACCATTGATGCGTGCCAGCGGAGGCTCTGCCCTGGGTAACCATTCCATTGGAGCAGGTGCGGTGGGCGGCATGCTTACCGGTGTGTTATTGGGTATATTCGTTATCCCGGTGCTGTATGTTATTTTTCAGTACCTGCAGGAATCAAAAATAAAAATACCACGGCGTGCCCTGTCTTTGCTGCTGATACCGCTGTTTTTGTATTCCTGCCAGGTAAGCAGGGAGTACAGCCGCCCGGAAATAGAGCTGTCGCAACAGTTCCGGCATGCCGACGACAGTATTGCTGTTGCAGTGGCCAATGATACCGGCGCGGTGGCAAACATGGAATGGAAGCAATTTTTCACCGACACCAGCCTGCAAAATGTTATTGCTACCGTATTGCACCGCAATTACGATATGCAGGTGGCGTTGAATACGGTTCGGCTGAACAATGAATTTTTAAAGCAGGCAAATAAAGCCTGGTTACCTGCCGTGCAGGCCGGCATTACAGCCAATTCATCGCATCCTTCGGAGAACAGTTTGAACGGACTGAGTTTGGAAAAATTTATTGACGCCGGTCATATTGAGGATTATACTGCAGGACTTAGCCTGAGTTGGGAGATTGATATATGGAAAAAGATCAGCCTTCAAAAGAAGGCGGCATTGGCCGGGTATCTGCAGAGTGCTGCTGCTGTGGATTGGTTGCAAACCCGGTTGGTGGCGGCATCCGCATCTGCTTACTATCGCATTGTAATGTTGAAGGAACAACTGGATATTGCGCGCAGGAACCTGGCGCTTCACGAAAATACATTGCGCATCATTCAACTGCAGCAGCAGGCGGGTGAGGTAACCATCCTCGCTGTTCAGCAGGCCGAAGCTCAAAAAAAGGCAACTGAGGCATTGATCCCCGAACTGGAGCAGGCTTTGCAGGTACAGGAAAATGCGCTGAGTATTTTAATGGGCCGCCAGCCGCAGCATATTGCCATCAAAGGAAAATTAAACGGAGTTCATATTCCTGATAAATTTTCCACCGGAATACCGGCGTCGCTCCTGCGCCACCGCCCGGATATACAACAAAGCGAGTATGCCTTGCAGGTAGCCGATGCAGAGGTGGGCATTGCACAGGCAAACCGGTATCCGGCTTTGAGCATTACTGCCGCGGGAGGGTTAAACGCTTTTAAAGCAAGCAACTGGTTTTTAATGCCCGCCTCGTTGTTTGGTACGGTGGCCGGCAATTTGGTTCAGCCCATTTTAAACGGGCGCCGGCTAAAAACACAGTATGAGGCTGCCAAAATACAAAGGGAAAACGCCGTCATTCAGTTCAGGAGCATGGTGCTTAATGCGGTAGGCGAAGTATCGGATGCATTGATACAACTGGATAAATTAAAAAAGCAAATTGACATCATACAATCACAAAAAGATGTGCTGCAAAAAGCCATTCCCAATGCGCAGTTGTTGTTCAGCAGCGGTATGGCCACCTATCTTGAAGTAATTGCGGCACAGCAAAATGCCATACAAAATGAACTGGCCCTGGCCGATCTGAAGCGCCAGCAGATCAATGCCTGGATTTTGTTGTACAGGAGCCTCGGTGGAGGATGGGATAACAGCAATGTGAAGCAGGAAGGAAATTTATAAATCAATCATATTGTCCGGCCACAATTTGAAATTAAGAACCGCACTGCGGTCTGCATCAAAAGTTGTTGTGGGCAGCTATGAGAGACTCTGGCGCTGAGAAAAAGCAATCGCTAAAGTTAAATAATGCTTCTATTAGCCGGGGTCTTACCCTTTTCACAATGCCGGGCTGTGAAGACCCCGTCGGGAAGAAAAAAGAAATCGCGCCGGGGTCTTCATCAAAAGATTCTGCGGGGTAGCCACACCCTGGTGCTATGAGAGCCTATCGCCTAAAATTAAATAATTATTCTATTCGCTGGGTCTCACCCTCCTCACAATTTCCGGGACTGTGAAGACCCCGTAGGTAAGAGAAAGAAAGTCGCACCGGGATCTCACGCTCTACACTGTTGCCAGGCTGTGATGGCCC
>CAMPJQ010000175.1 GCA_946886925.1 uncultured Terrimonas sp. | reverse complement strand
AACACGCAGGCATGAGCCAGACTAAAGTCCAGCAAATATTAAAGCAAGCTGACTTAAAGCCACATAAAATTGAATACTGGTGTGGCAAAAGCACCGATATCGAGTTTGAAAGCAAGATGATCAACATTGTGGGGCTGTATATGAACCCACCCGAAAACGCCATGGTGCTGTGTGTGGACGAAAAGACACAAATACAGGCTTTAGACAGAACACAACCTATTTTACCATTGAAAGAAAAGGCACCCAGGCGATTAACTGCCACTTACAAACGCAATGGCACCGTTTCTTTACTGGCAGCTTTATCCGTTCACCACGGAGAAATTACAGCCAAAACAGTAGATAAAAACAATGCCGAAAACTTTCTTCTATTTTTAAAAGAATTGTATAGAAAATATCCCCGTAAACAATTGCATGTGATAGTGGACAATCTGACAGTTCATAAACATAAAATAGTTAAGCAATGGATAGACTCAAAAAAAAGAATAACACTTCATTTCACACCGACCTACTCATCTTGGTTAAATCAAATTGAAATATGGTTCAACATCCTTACTAAAGATGTCCTTAAAGGCGGCATATGGAAATCAAGGAAACAATTGATTGATCAGATAATGAAATACGTCGGCACTTACAATGAACAAAGAGCAAAACCATTTAAATGGACTTATACAGGGCAGCCACTAGCAATATAATACTAAAGTAATTTAATAATCATTACAATAGAAATACCCCGTGCGTGCTTTAAAACTATGTATTTATTTGACTGCTAATCTTCAGATTATCTTATGCAGAGTTAAAAATTAATCTAAAAATTATCTCGATTTCCTATTTTCATTTAGCTTTTGATATCCGCCCTGTGATTTGCTTAATAAAGGAGAATAAATTTACAGGGTTCTTATCTCCACGTGCAACAAATATCTTTTATGGAATAATTAATTAGATTCCTCTGCCTATCAGATTGCCTTATTTTGATTCGTGGTCCCGTTAACTATCGTTATGGAGTTTTATAAAGCGTTGCCCTTTTCAACAATGAATTTTTGTCGGGTTTGTCAACTGTCATTTTACCCATCTTATGTCCTTTAACCGAAAAAAATAAAATGAATAGATAACAGGGCACCATGATCCAGTATGCCTGCTGAGGATTAACGCTGTCGCTGAGATAGCCATACAAAAGCGGCGTTAGCGCCCCGCCGATTATACCCATTATTAATAATGCTGATCCTTTTTCTGTAAATCGTCCAAGCCCGTCAATTGCCAGCGGCCAAATGGAAGGCCACAATAAGGCATTGGAAAGTCCCAGTAAGCAAATCAACCATACAGACACCTTACCTGAAATCAGAACCGCCAGTGCGCAAAGCACCAACCCGGAAATAGCAGATAATTGTAACACCCTTTTCTGCTGTATAAACCTGGGAATGACAATTATACCTGTTAAATAACTTATGACCATTATCAGTAGGGTATAGGATGCGAAAAATTTCGCTTCCCTGAAACTGAAGCCCATATACTGGCCATAGTTGATAATAGAATCAACAACAAGTACTTCTACACTCGTTGAACAAAAGATCGTTATGGCACCTAACATCAAAAAAGGGAACTGGAAAATATTTGTCTTATTATTTTTGATCCCTTCACCGTTAAAGTCTTTATCATGAGGTTTTACTTCAGGCAAACGGGTCATTCTTATCATCATTCCCAATCCAACCAGTACCAATGCTATAATAATATAAGGCACGATCAACCGGGATGACAATTCGTTTAGTATAACGGTTTGTTCCTGCATAGACAAACCGGGTAACTGGATTTGCAGCTGGTCTATCTCATCCGGATTTTTGGTAAGGCTGTGAATGAGTACAAGAGGAGCGATAGCGCCTGCGATTTTATTACAAATACCCATGATACTGATCCGCTTAGCTGCGCTTTCAATAGGCCCCATGATGGTAACGTAGGGATTTGATGCGGTTTGTAAAATAGTTAACCCTGTGGCTTGTATAAACAGGCCTAAAAGGAACAGCGCGTATGTACGGTTTACTGCTGCCGGAATAAATAACAACGCTCCTGCAGCAATAATCATTAGCCCGAGCACCATCCCGTTTTTGAAACCCGTTTTCTTCAACAGGAAAGATGAAGGGATAGCCATAATGAAATAAGAAATATAAAAGGCAAAAGCCACCAGCATGGACTGCTCTGTGTTGAGGTCGCAAACCAGTTTAAAATAGGGGATCAGAACAGAGTTGATCCAGGTTACAAAACCAAAAATAAAAAATAAAACGCCGATGATGAAGATGGCCTTGTTCCGGGTTTTAACGGGAATTATGGTTTCTGTTTGCATGATACCTGGATTAATGCAACTGCCTCTTATACAATTGCTGCAATTTTATTATTGAAGTGTATAACTGAATTTTTTATGATTTCTCCTCCCTATCCTTTGCTTGCTTTTTGCACAACCGAAGCAATGTCTACCGAAATACCTCCTTTTGACTTACTTTCCTCTGCCGCCTGCATGAAAGCAAATATCTCCAGTGTTTCGTCTATCTGAACAGGAACAACGCCGGTGCCGAAGAATGTGGTAATTTTTTCGGGAAGCGGTATGCATCCCTGATATTTGTTAAGAACCGTTATTCCCTTTTCTCCAAAAACTGTTGCGCCATAATTTCCGTGTCCTTCCCTTATACCTCGGAAACTGCCAATCCTGTCATTTTCCCACAGCCCTACAACCATATCCATACCTTTTGTAAAAGTTCTTTTTACGCTTTACAACCGGGTCCCATAATTGTAAACAGGATTTCTACCCCGTGTACGCCATCCAAAACAAGTCCGGATGGTGGGGTTCAATATGGGCAGGACTATAGGCTTCCGCTCCCATAACTTTTCCGATTTTGCCCTCCGCAATTTCCTTCGCTCCATCAATATACCTTAAGGAGGATGCTGAAAATATGGGTGTATTATAACGTCTTCCTGCCTCTGCAATGGCGTAAGCATCCGATAATGACCCTGCGAAAGGTTTGTCAATAAACAGCCTTTTACCTGCTTTCAGTACCGGCAGCGCCTGTTCAAGATGTTTATTTCCATCTATGCAGGTCAGGATAACTACATCTACCTTTTTTAATAGCTCGTTAATGGAACCTACGATCTCAACGCCATGACTTTTTACTAGTGAATTCGGGAATTCTTTTTTTCCACTCTTCAATCTTATCTGTACCGTTCGGATATGCCGCAACTACTTTAAACTCTCCAAACTTATTACCAGCCGATGGATCGTTTAGCGCTTGCGTAAATGCAACGCAATGCCCTGTGTCTAATCCAATCATCCCTATTTTTTACCATTATCACCTGCCTCTGTTCTGTAAAGTCCGGAAGCGCTATTTAAAAAACCTAAGCCCAGACCAGCCATTGCTGTTGTTTTAATAAAGCTTCTTCGATCTGTATTACGCATCATTTTTAAAGTTTATTGATCACACGTTTGCTTGCCTATAAATATTTTGCAGGGAATTTCCATGGTGCGCGGTATTCGGGTATGGCCAGCCGTGCCGCTTCCGCATCACCCACAATTTTCTCTGTTGCCGGGTCAAACTTTATTGATCTGCCCAACTTCATGGATAATACACTTAGTGCAATGGGCGCGTCAACTTTTATATGGTATTCAGGATTACAGGACGGCTGTTTCCTTGTTTTAATGCAGTCCAGCCATTCCAACTCGTGCCCCGGCGATGAGGCAATAGTAGGTGCTGGTGTTTGCATTCCTTTCATCCTGTCGCCTTCGGGCAGTATCTTGTGGGTGTCGTAATCGGTGAGCAGGGTTCCGTTTGAGCCGTGAAAATATATGCCCAGTCTCCGCCTGCTTTCCTGTCCTTGTAAAAAATCGAACCCGTAACTGTTGCTCGACGATTGCATCCATGTCATGGTAAGGTTTGGATAACGCCAGATCACTTCATGATTGTCATATGCGTCTCCATCATCCTTAATAATAAATCTTCCGCCTGATGCGCTGATCTCTGTTGGATAGTCCAGTTGAAGTGCCCATATCGGCAGGTCGGTGATGTGAGGCGCCATACCGGGTGTCCATCCCCCGCTGTAATCCATCCAGAAACAATGATAAAATGCATTTTTTACCAGATTCGGGTTAAATGGTTTCATTTCCGCAGGACCAACCCACATATCCCAGTCCATTCCCTTTGGTATGTTCCTTGTATTGTTTCCCCGTCCGATACCATTGGGCGCCTCGTTCATTACAAAAAAGGTACGCACGGTACCTATATCCCCCAGGTTCCCTGATCTTACCAGTTCAACCATGCGGCGGTAGTGGTCGCCCGAGTGGATCTGTGTTCCTACCTGGCAGATGTTCTTGTGCTTTCTTATGGCATTGCGAACAGCCAAACTTTCACCCAGGTGCATTGTCATGGGTTTTTGCAGGTAGATGTCCAATCCTGCTTCTGCGGCTTCAATGGCCTGAATGGCGTGCCAGTGCGCGGGAGTGGCAATAATAACAGCATCCAAACCTTTATGGCGGAGCAGTTCCCTGTAATCGGTATATCCTGTGCAGGTTTTTTTAAACCGTTCCACTATAGGATCTAACCGCTCCTTCCATACATCACAGGCGGCGGTAACCACTACATCGGGGTGGGCAACACAAGCGTTAAGATTTGCACTGCCCAATCCGCCACATCCAATGATCCCAAGGTTTATTTTATCACTTGGCGCGGAAACACCTTTTGCGCTGAGCCCGGAGAAATTCATTGTGAACGGCGCTGCCATTGCCGCCACAGACATGCTTTTCACAAATTGTCTGCGGGAAAAGGGAGACTTTTTTTTATTGCTTTTCATAACAAATGAAGGGTTTATTAATTATTATAGCAGGATAGGACAATGATAACGGTATACGTTCAACTTTCCTATTTTGCAGGGTTGCTGAACTGATAAAGCGGTGTTAATGTATGATTATAAGCGTCCCAGATCATTTTCGAAAAATTTTCGTCAGGCTGGACTCCGGCGTGTACAATAAGTCTGAAATGCAACACCAGTGGTTTACCGATGAGCAAAGGAAACCGGGTATCAGGCGCGGGGAATGTAGGCTGCACCCAGGCTAAATTTGGATATTCCACCCATGCTCCCGGATATTCAGGATTTGCATTGTGCTGCACAACCATCAAACCGGAAGAGGCCGGATTGCCTTCAAAGATCCCGTTGAAGTCAGACCAGGCGCGTAACGGTGCGCTGCCGGGCTTATCAGTAAAATAAGATATCAACTGGTTCTGCGGCGTCATCATTCGCAGATTAAGACCACCGTATTTATTCGTCTCACGGGTAGCGATGGTGATGCTGTCTGCCAAAGCATCTAATTTAATTGACAGATCAATAATGCGGATATTTGCCTTTGCAGGATATACCCGGATAACCACCTTTTCGCGAACAATTGCATCCTTGTCTTTCCACATCCACACATTTTCCGCGTCAACCTGGGCAAAAACAGTTCCGCTTGTCAATTGTATTTTTCCCGTTGGACGGGCAAAAATTTGCTGAAGGGCATAGATGTCGCCCTTGCGCGATGTGCCGATTTCCACCTCCGGCCAAGCCCAGAATATTCCGCGGTGATGGGGGTGAATGTTGTCGGGCCAATCCCTCGTCAGCATTTCACCTTCTAGTCCATACAACGGATGTATATAATCGCTTCTCGGAACAGCATATATGCTGGGGGCTTCCTGAACAGTAGCATTTCCGGTTTGGGCGTTAACCGCTGCAGCCTCACTGGGAAGACGGAGAACCGTGCTGTCATAAACGGTCTGATAATTATATTGCAATACTCTTTTGCCGTCTTCTTCAATCAAAACCTGACCCGTGCCCGGATCCTGGCTTATTTTCATGATCGTTTTAAAAGGCGCTTCGCTTGCCGTTAGTTTAAATTTCTGATGACCTGATGGCCCGCCAGGTGCCATTGCCACCACTTTTACATTTGCTCCGGCTTCAGGTTTTTCCAGCTGAGCGGGGATCAGTTTTTTATTTTCATCGTTGCCCGAAGGATCAAAAATGGCCAGACGCCCCTGCTCGGCAGCCTTCAAAAGATCATTGTCCAAGGCCGTTTCAACAGACATGGGAGATCCCGTTTGAATGAACGGACTTATATCCTGCTCTATGATGAGAACTTTTTTACCAACAGAACATGATACTATTGCCAACAGCAACAAATAAACGATAAAACCTGGTATCGATAATATTCTTTTCATCTTGTCTTTTTTAAATCGGAATCATGGTCCCAACTGGTTTAAAATCTTGTAGTGATAAAATTCGTATCTTTCAAATTAAAAGATTCATACAATCATAGCATAGTACTTTTT
>CAMPJQ010000174.1 GCA_946886925.1 uncultured Terrimonas sp. | reverse complement strand
TAATCCCATAAGTCGTGATGCACCAACTGGTAATGCCACCTGCGTTCACCTGTTTGCGCATCAAGCGCCACAATACAGTTGCCAAAAAGATTCGTTCCTTTGCGATTGCCTCCGTAAAAATCAAATGCGGGAGAACCGAGTGGAACAAACACCATTCCTCTTTCCTCATCCACACTCATTCCCGCCCAGGCATTTGTTCCGCCGGCTTCTTTATACGAATCCTTATCCCATGTATCATAACCAAACTCACCAGGCTGGGGTATGGTATTAAAAGTCCAGGCTATTTCCCCGGTTCTAACATTATAGGCTCTTACAAAACCGGGGGCTGCATCATATCCCTCACCCAATGCAGTGCCCTGTATTAAAAGATCTTTATAAATAATACCGGGAGAGGTAGCCCATACGGCAAGTTTGGCCGGGTCACGCCCCAAACCCACGCGCAGATCTACTTTGCCACTGTCGCCAAAATTTAAAAGCAGGGAACCATCATCTGCATTCAAAGCGTAGAGACAATATCCTGCGGAAAAAAATATTCTCTTATCATTATCTTCCTCCCAGTACGTAACACCGCGATTTACTCCTGTTGCCTCTTCATCAACAAACGGGTTAAACTGCCAGATATCCTTCCCGTGTAGCGGATCCAATGCAATTAATTTTAATTGGGGCGATGTAACATACATCATACCATTTACGACAATCGGGTTGCATTGTATAGTGGAACGATTTCCTTCACGTGCATCACCAGTGTGATAAATCCATGCTACTTCCAACAGATCCAGGTTAGTCCTGTTGATCTGATCCAGTGCAGAATAACCTGTGCTGCCTTTATCTCCCCTGTAAACCTCCCATGTGGTAAAGGGCTGCTGCCGTTGCCGGCAAGACATTAAAAGCAAGACAATACAAACCTTACAACAAACAATTTTCATATAAGCCGTGATTATGGTTTTAATATTTTAAGCGCGTTTGTTTTGTATACCTTTTTTAAAACGGCATCGCTCAAACCAAATCCATGCAGGGGCCAATGATATCCGGTTACGTTGTGATAATAAAAATGCTCATCACTGGTTTGCAGGATGCGAAATGTCATTTCATACATTTCGCTGTAAAAGCCCATATCAGTTCCATATAATAATTTATCCTGGTACTTTTCAAAAAAATTGAACATATACCGTGGTATGTGGGAGTTTTCGGCATACCGCGCAGAAATATCGGCATAGAGATTTGAATATTTATCCAGCAGGTTCCCCAAAATACTAAGGTCGTAGCCGCAGTTGGCATAATGGCATGCAATGAATGTGGTACCAGGATTTTCGCGCACTACGTTCTCAAGGGTCTTTACCAAAGCCGTATGACCAATAAGATTTTCCTTTGACATATATTGCTCTATTCTCCACTCATAGGCATTCATCAAACCATCGTTGGTAGAATCCATTGGTTCATACATCCACATGGGTTCTGCTACATGAATATTAACAGGCATCTTCAGTTCTCCGCATTTTTGAAACAAAGGTTTCAGCCGGCGGTCATCTACATGCATACCCGAAGGCACGGGGTAAGAATAATATTCTCCAAAACCCTTGTCGCCCAGTTCACCCACACCTTTGGCGCCCATTCGAAAACATCTTTCCAATTCTTTTACCGCTTTTTCCACTCCACCGGGCTCGTTAATCGCCGAATAATCAAATCCGCACCATACATCAAAGCGGCCTTTGTATTTGGAGTAAACCTGGTAAACAGAATCAAACTTTTTACCCGTGGCGTAAGAAAGGATAAGCGTTTTTTCAATCCCATATTTATCCATCAATGCTATCCAGCGTTCAATATCGGCTGCCGACTCCGCATAGCTGTGCGAATGCATATCAATTACCGGGAACTTTGCCTTTTTAATTTTTGTAACAGGAATTTTGTAGATGGATTTGGGCCGGTAGTTCTTTAATAATATACTATCAGTTCGCTGAGCTATGGAAACATGTCCGAAAGCAGCAGAAAAACCAAAAAGTAGCAGACATAATTTTGTGTAAGAAGACATATGTAAAGCTGTTGGTTTTGAGCAAGGTTTGCATAAATATAATGCTTTGTTTCAGGCTATTAATTCATTCTTCGCACAACTCCCAGAAACAGGTTGATAATATAACTCAATTGCATGATCAACAGCAGCATGATGAGCACCGGAACGATCATTTGGGGGTTGAGTCCTGTTTGAAAGGATAGCTCCATTGCTTCATTGGCGGCATTTTGACCGGAATAGCGAAAAAAGAGCAATACAATAAACACAGTCAGCAACAATGTAATTACGGTATGCACCCATATTAAAACGACAGAAAATAAAAACCGCACAGTGGTCATATACAATATCCAGAAAAGCAATAAGAGCATAGCCATTGCTCTGAGCGTATCGCCAAAACTTAATACGTAAGAAGCACCCTGCACCGGCAAATCCATTGGATGATTGGCCGGGATAAAAGATAACATGATCAGCAAAACGGCTGCCAGGGCGAGCATATGATATGGCCTTGAAAGCAGGTTCATTTTTTGGTTTTCGTGATACGAAGAAACAGTAAACCATCAATAAAACAAAACCCGTTCTACTTTCGCAGAACGGGCTATTTATTAAAATGTATTTTTACGTACCGCTTACCACTCACTTACGCCGTCACCTTTCCTTTTACCTTCGCAATTACTTCTTCAGCAATATTATTAGGTGTGGGATTATAATGACTGAATTCCATGGTGGATGTAGCACGTCCGGAAGTTAATGAACGCAGTTGGGTTACATAACCAAACATTTCGCTCAATGGCACTTTGGCTTTAATAACCTGCAGGTTATTACGGGTATCCATACCTTCCAGTATGCCACGTCGGCGGTTAATATCGCCTGTTACATCACCCATATACTGATCGGGTGTTAACACCTCTACCTTCATAATAGGTTCCAGCAGTACGGGCTTGGCTTTACGACCTGCTTCACGGAAACCGCTTTTTGCGCAAAGTTCAAACGACATAGAGTCGGAATCCACATCATGATAACTACCGTCAAACACACGCACCTTCATATGCTCCAGCGGGTAATTGGCCAAAACCCCATTACCCATAGAAGTTTCAAAACCTTTTTGTATAGCAGGAACAAATTCACGGGGAATAGATCCACCGAAGATATCATTCACAAACTGGAATGATTTGCCCGGGTTCTCTTTCAGCCATTCTTCATCAGCGGGTCCAATTTCAAATATAATATCGGCGAACTTACCACGGCCACCTGTCTGCTTTTTCAATACTTCACGGTGTTCTACCTTGTTTGTAAAGGCCTCTTTATATGCCACCTGCGGCGCTCCCTGGTTTACTTCTACTTTAAATTCACGGCGCATACGGTCTATAATAATCTCCAGGTGCAATTCACCCATTCCGCGGAGGATAGTTTGCCCTGTATCTTCATCGGTATTTACCCGCAGCGTTGGATCTTCTTCTACGAGCTTACCAATTGCCATGCCCATTTTATCTACATCTACCTGTGTTTTAGGTTCAACAGCAATAGCAATTACCGGTTCGGGAATGAACATGTTCTCCAGTGTAATAGGATGATCTTCATCGCAAAGCGTATCACCGGTTTTTATTTCTTTAAAGCCTACTGCCGCACCAATATCTCCGGCTTCAATAAAATCAACAGGATTTTGTTTGTTGGCAAACATTTTCATGATACGGCTGATCCGCTCTTTCTTACCGCTTCTAACGTTCAATACATAAGAACCTGCATCTAAATGTCCTGAATACACACGGAAGAATGCAAGACGGCCCACAAAAGGATCTGTCATGATCTTAAACGCCAGTGCCGCAAAAGGTTCTTTTGCATCAGGCTTACGCACTTCTACCTTACCATTATCAGGATTTACACCCTCTACAGCATCAATATCTATTGGTGAAGGAAGATAGCGGCAAACAGCATCAAGGGCGGTTTGTACGCCTTTATTTTTAAAAGATGAACCGCACATCATCGGTACAATGCTCAGGTCAACTGTTGCTTTACGGATGGCTTCATGCATCTCATCTTCCGTAATGGTATTGGGATCGTCGAAGAACTTTTCCATTAATTTGTCATCATATTCAGCAACGGCTTCTACCAAATGACCTCTCCACTCATTGGCCTCTTCAAGCAAATCGGCAGGCACTTCAATTTCATCAAAGGTCATTCCCTCGGTTTCCATATGCCATATGATACCTTTCATTTTGATGAGGTCAACCACACCTTTAAAATTTTCTTCTGCACCTATGGGCAATTGCAGTGGAACAGCTTTTGCGCCCAGCATTTCCTTTACCTGCTTTACCACATTTAAAAAGTCGGCACCTGCCCGGTCCATTTTATTCACAAATCCAATGCGCGGAACTTTATAACGGTTTGCCTGGCGCCAAACGGTTTCACTCTGGGGCTCAACCCCATCCACAGCCGAAAACAAGGCGATCAAGCCATCCAGTACACGCATGGAACGCTCTACTTCAACTGTAAAATCCACGTGCCCGGGCGTATCAATAATATTGAAAGCATATTTTTTGGTATCTGGTGTAACCTTTCCTTTATCGGTAGGAAAATTCCACTGGCAGCTTACCGCTGCTGAGGTAATGGTAATACCCCTTTCTTTTTCCTGTTCCATCCAGTCGGTGGTGGCAGCACCATCATGCACCTCCCCTATTTTGTGTATCATACCGGTATAGCGCAGAATACGTTCTGTAGTAGTGGTTTTACCGGCATCTATATGTGCCGCAATACCAAAGTTTCTTTGAAATTTTAAGTCTGCCATTTTATTGGGGGTTAAATATTTTTATATTTATAATATATGTAAAGAGAAATTCCCTCAACTATATTTTTTTGAGGCGCAAAGGTAGCGAAATTAGTGTGAAAACAATAACAGGGCAATTGTAAAATTTTATACTGAAAAAACAACGAAAGCCGTGCCGGGTTTGGTAGCTTTATAGCGTGATGCTAATCACAACCATCGCAATCCATAGTTTTACATGTGTTATGGTTTTCGTGTCTGTAATCATAGCCATTGTAAACCATGAGTCCATGATGCGAGCTTTTTGATTGATCATTGAACACCAAAACCGGATCAATTGTACAATTTTACCACTTAATGCCAGGCTGGCACCCTGGAATATTATCAAAACTAAAGCTAAAAAGATGAAACAAATATTAAAGTACCTTGGATTATTACTTTTGGCTGCCATTTTGTTCATTTTAATTGCCGGCCTGTTTATTGCAAAAGATTATCATTTTGAGAGAAGCATAACCATTAATGCGCCCAGAGAAAAAGTATGGGAACAGGTAAATAATTTTACCAGCCGCAATAAATGGAACCCATGGGCAGAATATGATCCCGGTATGCAGCACACTATTGAAGGTACGGATGGAACAGTTGGCGCTGTACACAAATGGAAAGGAAATAAAGAGGTGGGAAGCGGCAGTGAAACGATTACTATGATAGAAGCACCTGATAAGATCAATTCGATACTCAGGTTTTACGAACCTTTTGAAAGTGAAGCCAACGCTTTTATTACGCTCACTGGCGAAGGGAATACGACCAGGGCTACATGGGGATTCGACAGCAGGTTCCCTTACCCTATGAATACAATGCAATTATTTATGAATATGGATAAAATGATGGATAAGGATTTTAGCAATGGATTGAATAAGCTTAAACAAAACTGTGAAGCGCTTTAGATACGGGTACCAGTTTCTATGACAAACCAATTTAGAAGGAGTAAAGCATGGCAACAAAAAAGATAGTAGTAATAGGCGGAGGATTTGCAGGCATTAACCTGGCCAAACATCTGGCAAAACATGATGAATTCAGCATTACCCTGGCAGACAAAAACAATTATAACTTTTTTCCGCCCCTTCTCTACCAGGTAGCAACAGGGTTTCTGGAAGCATCTAATATCAGCTACCCGTTTCGCAAAATGTTCCAGGGCAAAAAAAACATCCGGTTCAGGATGGGAGAATTGCTGAAAGTAATCCCGGAAGAAAATAAAGTAGTTCTGTCATCGGGCGAGCTTGAATATGATTACCTGGTATTGGCTACAGGAACCGAAAGCAATTATTTTGGAATGGAGAATGTGAAGAAGAGTGCCATTCCCATGAAAACGGTCAATGATGCAATAGAAATGCGCAATTACCTGTTGCAGCAATTAGAAATCGCTACCGTTACCACCGATAAAACGGAAAAAGAGAAGTTGCTTACCATTGTTATTGCGGGCGGCGGACCAACAGGGGTGGAAGTATCGGGCATGCTGGCCGAGATGAGAAAGTTCATTATCCGGAAAGATTATCCTGAATTCAGGGGGGCCAAAGACC
>CAMPJQ010000173.1 GCA_946886925.1 uncultured Terrimonas sp. | reverse complement strand
CCTGCATTACAAAGGATCTGTAGTAATTGTAAGCCACGATAAATATTTTTTGAATCGCATGGTTACTAAGATCGTGGAGCTATACCAGCAGCAACTGCATTTTTACAACGGCAATTTCGATTTTTATGAAACAGAGAAAGAAATGCGGCTGGAATTGCAGCAACGGGCTTTTGAAAACCAAAAGGAATATATCCGCCAGCAGGAAAGGTTTATAGAACGGTTTCGCGCCAAGGCTACGAAGGCTGCCGCCGCACAAAGTGCCATGAAAAGGCTGGATAAATTAGACCGTATAGAAGATGTATCTGTTGACCGTCCTGAAATAAAGATCAACTTCCAGTTGGATAAAATACCGGGAAAAATAATATGCACTTTAAAGCATCTGAGTAAAAGTTTTGGCAATATTAAGATTGTTGAAAATACATCCGCCGAAATTAACCGGGGCGATAAAATTGCTTTGATCGGCGCCAATGGTAAAGGAAAGTCTACCCTGCTCAGGATCGTGGCAGGCACGGAGTCCTTTAAAGGAGAGAGGATTTGGGGGCATAATGTGGAAGAAAGCTTTTATGCCCAGCACCAGTTAGAAGCGCTAAATGTGCAGCAAACCATCCTGGAGGAGATGAAAAATTGCGGCAGCCAGAAAACGGAGCAGGAGTTGAGAACGCTGCTCGGATGTTTTTTATTTAGCGGTGATGATTCAGATAAAAAAATTAAGGTGCTGAGCGGGGGCGAAAAAGCAAGAGTTGCGTTGGCAAAAACCATGGTAAGCAAAGCCAACTTCTTAATATTGGATGAGCCTACCAACCATCTGGACCTGCTTTCCATTGACCTGTTGATTGAAGCGCTGAACCGCTACCAGGGCAGTCTTATTATGGTAAGCCACGACAGACATTTTATTTCGAAAGCTGCCAACCGGATATGGGAAATTGAAAATTATGAGATCAAAGATTTTGCAGGCGGATATGAAGAATGGATGGAGTGGAAAGAACGAAAAAAAGCAGAGGCTGCAAAAACAAACAGTGTGGCCGTAAAGCAGCAGGAAAAAAAGACTTTGCCGGAAGAAAAGAAAACACCTGAAAGACAACAATCCCCAGTTCCTGTTAAACCTTTAACGAAAGCGCCAATTGATAAAGAATTAAAAAGAGAATTGCAGAAGCAACAAAAAAACCTGCAGCAGCTCGAAGAAAGAATTGCCACACTTACACAGCAAAAAACAACGCTTGAAGCACAGTTGGCTTCTCCTGATATTTATTCAGATAAAAATAAATTTCTTACAGCCGAGTCGAATTATCAAAAGAACAGCGAAGCGCTTACGGCCGCCAACAGCGCGTATGAACAAACATTTGAAAAGCTGCTGGAGTTGGAGGAAAAGAGCAAATAGGGAGGTGAAGCCCGAAGAAGATGCGGCCGGCATCCGACGAAGGATGGTCAGAGGGCATCTGAATGCAAAGCACCAAAAAACAAATTACAAAAATCAAAAAAATCCGAAGCCATAAGCTCTAAATCCGAGAAATACAACGATAAACAAAAAAACCATAAACTCCTAAAACCGAAGAGCGGTCGGCATCCGACAAAGGATGGTCAGAGGGCATCTGAACGTAAAGCGCCAGGAACCAAATCACAAGAACCAAATGACAAAAAACAAAGAAAAATAAAATTTCAAACCTGTCCGCTGTGGCAGATCCGAAGAGGAAAATCCGAAATTCAGACACACCTTGCATCCTGAAGCCTGAACCTGTACCTTGTACCTTGTAACCTGCATCCACTCTTCCAAACACAATACCACAGCACCTTTATCGTTAATAAGCTATAACCCCGTTTTGAAAATTAATATCCTGCTTACTCCGTATTCCGCTCTGAAAACTTCAGCTTAAAGGAATTTGATCCGACCCTGTAATTTTTAACCCTTAAAAACAGTGTCTATGAAAAAGTTATTTACTACACAGCATGCAGAAGAAACGCAGGCATATATTATAGCCTGGGCTTTCTTCTCCACTATTACGGTATTTGCACTGCTGCTTGTTTAAAACAGCAATATTCAAAATGATTAAGGCGAAGTAGAGATACTCCGCCTTTAATTGCTTATCACTAGTTTCGTCGGTTGTTGGCTATCAGCCATAAATTTTAACTCTCACACCTGATACCTCGCACCTTCCCCCTATATCTTTACCAGTTTCCATTTTCCTTTTCTGAATATCAAAAAGGAAACGATGGTAATAGCCGTCTCCGCTACCGGTATAGCGGTAAAAACCCCTGCCGGACCCCAGTTAAAGGTATTGGCCATTAACCATGCTATCGGAATCTGGAAAAACCAGAATCCAAAAAGATTTACCCATGTGGGTGTACGCGTATCACCTGCACCATTAAACGCGTTGGATATTACCATGCCAATGCCATAAAAAATATAGCCGGCGCTGATAATACGCATGGCCAGTACGGCATAGGCTTTTACTTCGGGTTCGTGTGTAAAAAAGGAAACGATCCATTCTGCAAACAACAGGAAGATACAGGAAACAATACCCATGAATATGGCGTTGTATTTTACGGTTTTTGCTACCGATTCTTGCGCACGCCGGGGCAAATTTGCACCGAGGTTTTGTCCTACCAGTGTGGCTGCAGCATTGCTCATGCCCCATGCGGGCAGTATAAAGAACATTACAATTCTTAATGCAATCTGGTATCCCGCGGAGGCCTCGCTATGGCCCGTATGCGCTACTATGCCTGCCAGTACAATCCAGCTTCCTGAGCCAATAAGAAACTGCAGGGTGCCCGGCCATGCAATGTTGGCAAGCGACCGGAGGGTATTCCATGCAGGCTTAAAATGCTGTAGACCAAGTTGTATAACACCCTTCCCGTTATATAAATGATATAACTGGTATAACACGCCGATTCCTCTGCCGATGGTTGTGGCTAAAGCGGCCCCGGTTAGTCCAAAGGCAGGCACAGGTCCCCATCCCCGGATCAGCAAAGGACATAAAATAATATTGCAGATATTGGCCAGCCATAAACTCTTCATGGCGATCATGGGGTTGCCTGCTCCTCTGAATATACCATTGATCAGAAAAAGCAGCATAATCACCACACTTCCTCCCATAATAATACGGGTATAGGTTGTGCCTTCTGCTATCGCCGATTGCTCTGCACCCATCATACGCAGAATGTGTGCTGCAAATACAACACCCAGTATACTTATTACAACGGTAATGGCAATGGATAAAATAATAGATTGACCGGCTGCACGGGATGCACCCGGCTTATCTTTTTCGCCGATGCGTCTCGCCACCATGGCGCTTGCTGCCATGCTGATGCCCATAGCCAGCGAATACACAATAGTAATTACCGATTCGGTTAATCCCACAGTTGAAGTGGCATGTTTACCCAAATGGCTTACAAAAAATATATCTACAACCGCAAATACACTCTCCATGCTCATTTCAAGCATCATAGGGATAGCCAGTAATATTACTGCTTTGCGTATGCTCCCGGTAGTGTAGTCCTGTTCCTGTCCGCTTATAGCCTCTTTTATTAAAGTCCAGGCAGAAACTTGCCGCCTGTTGCCTGTGTCAGTCATGAAAAAAAATTGAGTGCTAAAAAATACTATAATTGAAAAGCAGAGCCGCTTAACCCCGGGAGGCATAATAAAATGGGCTTGTTATAAAAAGAAGGCTTCCCGGAGCCTGATTACATTTTCATAATGCGTTCAATTGAAGAGGTATAAAAATAATCATTCGGTTTGGATTTCAAAATTTGCAGAGTGCCACTTATCAAAAAATCATTTTATTTTTTTAGTGCGGGCAATCAATCTTTTTGTAATTTCCTTTTTTTGAATGGATATGTTTGATCTGGCACAAACAATGCCGGAACCGGAGAATTACGATCAATTATCAAATTTTTATTATGAAAGCCAAAGTGCGGGTTCAGCTATCACTGATGATGTTCCTCGAGTTTTTTATATGGGGCGCATGGTATAGCGCCATAGCGGTGTATATGTCATCAAATGGCATGAAGAGCTTAACACATTGGCCTTTTACCGTAAATGCTATTGCAGCCATTATTGCTCCTTTTTTTGTAGGGCTTATAGCCGATCGTTATTTTGCCACTCAAAAAGTGCTGGGTACGCTGCATATACTTGGGGCACTTTTTATGTTTATTACGCCTTCTTTAACCAATAATCCGATATTGTTTATTTTATCCTTGCTGGCCTATAATATTTGTTATATGCCCACCATGAGCCTTGCCAATACCCTGGCTTTTCATCAAATGACACGGCAGGAAAAACAGTTCCCGGCTATCAGGGTGTTTGGAACCATTGGCTGGATAGCGGCTGGCTTAACCATTAGCTTTATACTGGTTGGGTTTGTACAGCAGGATCTGAAGCCCGAAGCCACGGCGCTTCCTTTGTATCTTGCAGCAGGCAGCAGCCTCTTGCTGGGTCTATATAGCTTCTTCCTGCCGCATACACCGCCTCCTGCGGCAGGTAAAAAAGTAAGCGCACGAACAATTATTGGAATAGATGCATTTAAGAAATTAGGCAGCCGTTCTTTTTACGTGTTTTTGGCAAGTTCTCTGTTGATTTGTATTCCGTTGGCTGTATACTATAATTACACGCAGCTATTCCTTGAAAATTCGCAGTTTGAAAACATTGCGGCAACACAAACCATAGGACAGGCTTCCGAAATGATATTTATGCTTTTGATGCCGCTGTTTTTTAGAAGACTTGGTGTGAAATGGATGCTTGCCGTGGGTATGCTGGCATGGGTATTGCGATATGCTCTCTTTGCCGCAGCCGCTCCCGAAACAACCACGTGGATGATTATGGCTGGCATTGCTTTGCATGGTATATGCTATGATTTCTTTTTTGTAACCGGGCAAATTTACATGGATAAAAAAGCAAGTGTGGAAATAAGAGCGCAGGCCCAGGGGCTAATGATATTTATAACCTATGGGGTTGGAATGCTTATCGGTACCCAAATTGCAGGAGAGCTGTACAATAGCTTCCTCAAAGACGGTGCTTCTCTTTCATTATTGCAATGGCAGCATTTTTGGTGGATACCAACAGCTTTTGCCGGTGGAGTATTGCTTTTCTTTGTAGCGGCTTTCAATGAAAAAATTAAATAGTGAATAGAGAATGGTGAGTAGTGAACAGAGAGTGTTAGCTCCTACTGCTTATCACTTACTACTTACCACTGATTAATCACATCTCAAACTAATAATATTATGCAAAAAATTGCTATGCTTGGTTCTGGTTTTATTGGAAGATTTTATGCAGACTCACTGCAGGGGTATCGCAATAAGGACAAAATTGTAAGCATTTACTCCCGCCGTGAAGAAAGTGCTAAAAAATTTGCGCAGGATTATAATGTACAGCATTGGACAATCAATATGGAAGAAGCCATTGCCCGGCCCGAAGTAGACGTTGTATGTATCTCTTTGCCGAATAATTTGCACGAGGAAGCAGTGTTGCTTTGCTGCAAACATAAAAAGGCGGTGATTACCACCAAGCCCCTTGGCCGCAATGCGGAGGAAGCAAAACGTATGCTGGAAGCTGTGGAGAAAGCGGGGATATTTAATGGTTACCTTGAGGATCTTGTGTATACGCCAAAATTCATTAAAGCCCATGAAAGTGTTAAGAACGGAGCGCTGGGAAGAATACTATGGGCTAAGTCGAGGGAAACACATCCCGGTCCGCACAGCGACTGGTTCTGGAATATGGAGCAGGCAGGAGGCGGGTGCATACTTGATCTGGGTTGCCACTGCGTGGAAATTACCCGAAGCTATATTGGTAAAGATATTAAACCGGTAGAAGTAATGTGTTGGGCCGATACGCAGGTAAAGCCTATTGATGCCGAAGACCATGGTATTGCTTTGATCAAATATGAAAACGGCGCTATTGCCCAGTTTGAAGTAAGCTGGACATTCCGAGGCGGACTTGATCTTCGTGACGAAGTAATGGGAACGGAAGGAACCATTTGGACAAATAGCTTTTTACGTACAGGTTTCGAAATGTTTACTACTGGTAAAGGCGCCGACTATGTGGCCGAAAAGGCGGAAAGCAATAGCGGATGGTTATTCCCGGTGGGTGATGAGCTCAATGAGCTTGGCTATAACCATATGTTCATGGATATGTTTAATTCGCTGGAACAGGGCAAAGATCCAAAAGAGACCTTTTATGATGGCTATGTGGTAAATTGTATTCTGGATGCAGCCTATCGTTCAGCCAAAACTAAATTATGGGAACCCGTGCAATTAGATATATGGAGAGGAAAAACAGGAGTAACGAAAGACAGCCATTTAGTGGAATACGATAAAGATCACTATTTGGTAAAAGAAGAAATGACACATTATGG
>CAMPJQ010000172.1 GCA_946886925.1 uncultured Terrimonas sp. | reverse complement strand
ACTTACGCTCGATAACCCCATACAACAAAAAAATATATACAAACTGGATGAATTGATCAGCAAACGTTTTTTGCGACTGCAGGAACTGATTGATGTAAGAAGGCAAAACGGTGTTTCAGCCTCCGGTGAGATGAAGGATGGTAAAATTTTTATGGATAGCGTAAGATTTATGATAAATGAAATGAGCAGCCAGGAAAACCTGCTGCTGAAAACAAGAACGGAAAAGCTTGACCGCTTTTCTTCCTATACGCCCAAGCTGATCATCATTGGTGCATTGCTTGCTATCCTTATTACAGTACTCTTTTACATAAAAATGACTAAGGATATTACTGAAAAGTCAAAACTCCAGGAAGAACTCCTTCGCAAGGATGCAGATATCAGAAATCGCATCAACATTATCCAGGGTATAGCGGAAAAAATATCGGCAGGTGATTATAGCGTGCGGACAAATGATAGTGAAAGTGATGATCTCGGGAATATTTCGATTGCGCTCAATAAGATGGCAGGGGCACTTGAAAAATCTTTTACAACACTCTCCAACAGGGAATGGCTGCAGGCAGGTATAGCCGGGCTGAATGATGCCATTATTGGTGATGACAATATGCAAAGTGTAACAAAAAAAATACTGGCGTTTACAGCAACCTACAGCAACAGCCAGGTGGGCGCCTTCTATGTCAGGGAAAATGGGCATCAGCTTACACTCGAAAATGGCTATGCAATCAGGCATGATGATGTGAGGAAAAAGATAACCACCGGAGAAGGCATAGCAGGTGAATGTGCGGCAACAAAGAAGCCGCTGCTGGTGACGGATATCCGGGAAGAAGATTTTAATATCAATTTCGCATCAGCGAGTATAAAACCTGTTAACATTATTGTATTTCCCCTGCTGTTTGAAAATGAAGTAAAAGGCGTTATAGAGTTAGGGTCCCTGCATCCTTATACCGAAAGAGAGATGGATTTTTTTAAAAGCATATCTGAAAATATCGGCATTGCTGTTCATACGGTGCAGAACAGGCAGCGAATCCAGGAATTACTGGAAGAAACACAATCACAATCGGAAGAACTAATGTCCCAGCAATCTGCGCTCGAACAGATCAACACCGAACTGGAAGCGCAGGCACAGCAGTTGCAGACTTCAGAAGAAGAATTAAAAGTGCAGTCGGAAGAACTGATCGAAACGAATTCACTCCTTGAGGAAAGGTCAGCCGCACTGGAACAACGTAACCAGCTTATCTCGCAAAAAAATAAAGAGATTGAAAAAAGAGCAGAAGACCTGGCACTATCAACAAAATATAAATCAGAGTTCCTTGCCAATATGTCGCATGAATTAAGAACTCCATTGAATTCTATACTGCTGCTGTCAAGGCTCATGTCTGAAAATAACGAAAAAAACCTGACTCCCGAGCAGGTGCAATATGCACAGGTAATTCAAAGTTCTGGCAATGGCCTGCTCCAATTGATTGATGAGATACTTGATCTTTCAAAGATAGAATCTGGTAAGATGACCATTGAACACCTGCCTGTAAAGATCAGCGACATTACAAACGGTTTGAATGCCATATTTGAACCCGTTGCAAAAGAACAGCAACTGCAATGGAATATTTTTACCGGCGCTGAAGTGCCGGAAATCATCGAAACAGATAAAATGCGGCTCGACCAGATATTGAAAAATCTGCTAACGAATGCATTTAAATTTACGCCTGAAGGATATATCAATCTTTCCATAAGTTGTGCCGCCAACAGACCGGGTTTTATATGTTTTAGTGTAACAGATTCCGGCATAGGTATCAGTCCTGAAAAACAGGAGATTATTTTTGAAGCTTTTCAGCAGGAAGATGGCTCTACCCGCCGCAAATTTGGCGGAACCGGGCTGGGACTGTCTATCAGCAGGGAGCTGGCGAAATTACTTGGCGGGGAGATCACGCTTGCCAGTACGCAGGGCAAAGGAAGCGAATTTGTATGCTGTATACCAATAACCCCTTACAGGGCTGCTTTGCCGTTGCCTGATCAGAAAACAATTGCCGGCATAGCATCTGCACCCGAAATATCTTTAAGTGATAAGAAGAATACTAAAAAATATGATACGGATTTTATTCCCGGAGAGATTGACGATGACCGCCGCAGTATTACGCCAGGCGATAAAGTGATACTGATCATTGAAGATGATGTAACATTTGCCGCTGCATTGCTTGATTATGCAAGGCAAAAAGGATACAAAGGCGTGGTAGCTGTAAGAGGCGATAAAGGTATTGAATTGGCTCAAAGTTATCTTCCGGCAGGCATTCTGCTGGATATAAAGCTGCCTGTTAAAAATGGGTGGGAAGTAATGGAAGCGCTGAAGAACAATATACATACCCGTCATATACCTGTGCATATGATGTCATCCTACCAGGTAAAAAAAGAGAGCCTGCTGAAAGGCGCAGTGGATTTCATTAGCAAGCCTGTAGCTTTTGAACAATTGAATACCATTTTTGAAAAGATTGAATTTGTGTTAAGCAAAAAGGATAAAAAAGTATTGATCATTGAGGAAAATTATAAGCATGCAAAAGCACTGGCCTATTACCTTGGCATCTATAATGTGCATACAGAGATATACCAGTCTGTAGATGAAAGTGTAAGTTCATTGTATAAAAAAGAAGTGGATTGCGTAATACTTGACATGAGTGTTACAGATACAAATTCTGATCAGTTGCTGGAAAAGATCAGGAAGAATGAAGGCCTTGAAAATTTGCCCATCATTTTGTTTACAGGCAAGCGTTTGTCACAACCCGAAGAATTCAGGATAAAGAAATATGCAGATGCCATCGTGTTAAAAACAGCCAATTCGTACCAGCGCATATTGGATGAAGTATCCCTGTTTCTTCATCTCGTGCAGGAACAGCATAATAAAAAGATGTTGCCTGATTTTGAAAGATCTGTTATGCAGGAAAGTGTATTAAAAGGCAAGAAAGTATTACTGGCAGATGATGATGTGCGCAATATTTATTCCATGACAAAAACGCTTGAAAAATACCAGATGATCGTGGTGCCTGCCATGGATGGTAAAGAAGCGCTGCAACTTATTAAATCCAACGCGGTGGATGTGGTACTGATGGATATGATGATGCCGGAAATGGATGGCTATGAAAGTATAAAGGCCATCAGGAAAAACCCGCTTTACAAAAAAGTGCCGGTTATTGCCGTTACGGCCAAAGCCATGAGCGGTGATCGTGAAAAGTGTATTGCCGCAGGAGCTTCGGATTACATTTCAAAACCGGTGGACATGGATCAATTGATATCTTTGTTACGGATATGGCTGTATGAAAAAGGCTATTGAACACTATGAACAAGCAACAACAAAAGATATTGATCATTGATGATGACGACCGCAATATTATGGCGCTTAAGGCCGTGCTAACATCAAGGGGTTTCCAGTGTATAACTGCTTCAGACGGGTTACAGGCGCTGTACATGCTGAAACAACAAAAAGACATCAGTGTGGCGCTGGTAGATATGATGATGCCGGAGATGGACGGCTATGAACTAATATCCCTGTTAAGAAAATTTCCCCAACTGAACCATCTGCGGCTGATAGCTGTAACAGCCCAGGCCATGCCGGGTGATAAAGAAAAATGCCTGGCTGCCGGTGCGGATACTTATATTTCCAAACCCGTTGACATAGATATACTGATGCAGGCACTCAACGATCCATTAAAGCAACAAAAATGATAGCAACCGGTGAGATGGAGCAATTGCTGGAACAAATAGGCCGAAGGTATGGTTATGATTTTACGGGTTATTCCAGGGCATCGCTGGTGCGAAGGGTAGATTCTTTTTATGTAAAAAACAGTCATGTTTCATTTACTGATATGCTGAGCAGGCTGATAAAAGAATCTGCGTATTTCATGTATTTTGTAGAGGAGATAACGGTAAATGTAACAGAGATGTTCAGGGATGCCGTTTTTTATAAAACACTCCGTGAACAGGTACTCCCAATGCTTGCAACCTATCCCTTTATCCGCATCTGGCATGCGGGTTGTTCTACAGGCGAAGAAGTATACTCTATGGCTATATTATTAAAGGAAGCCGGACTGCTTCAAAAATCTATTTTATATGCTACAGACCTTAACCAGGCGGTGCTGGAAAAAGCAAAAACAGGCATTTTTCCGGCAAGCACCATGCAGCAAAATTCGCAAAACTATATGAGATCTGGCGGCAGGGAGGAATTCTCAACTTATTATACAGCTCATTATAACAATGCTAAATTTGATAAGTTTCTTGGCGAACGAATGATCTTTTCTACCCATAACCTTGTATCAGATTCTTCGTTCAATGAATTTCAGTTGATCCTGTGCCGCAATGTACTGATCTATTTCAACAGAGAATTGCAGACAAGGGTGCTTCAATTGTTCGACACGAGCCTCGATTCGCTGGGCTTCCTGGCATTGGGCAGCAAAGAATCGCTGCGGTTCTCGGCGCTGGCCGGTCATTACAAACAAGTAGAAAACAAAGAAAAGATATGGCGAAAAAACAGGTAAGCAATGCTTCCCGGCTCATCGTTATCGGTGGCTCGTCCGGCAGCTTGGACGCCTTGCTGATCATTCTTCCGGAGCTTATTAAGGATTTTAAAATTCCCGTTTTGATCGTATTGCACCGCAACAACAGCGCCGATAACGGGCTTACAGACCTGCTTGCATCCAAAACCTCAATGCCTGTAAAGGAAGCCGATGAAAAAGAATTGTTGCTTCCCGGCCGGATATATCTTGCACCTGCCGACTATCATATCCTCACCGAAGACGATGGCTCGGTTTCATTGGATATATCTGAAAAAGTACATTATTGCCGGCCAAGCATTGACGTAACCCTTGCAAGCGCTGCAACAGCATACAAGGAAAACCTTACAGCTATATTACTTTCAGGGGCCAATGCAGATGGCGCCTGCGGAATGGGTGTTGTAAAAGAATATGGAGGAAGAAATATTGTACAGGATCCTGGTGAAGCCCTTGTAAGCTATATGCCAGCGCAGGCCATTCTTTTAACAGTTGTGGATGATATTCTTCCTGCGGCGGAAATAGGCCGCTTAATGAATCAACTTGCTAAAGAACCCGGGGCATAACACAATAACATTATGCCTTTACTGACTTCTCTATCATTTGTTCCAGTTCAGTAATATCAAAAGGCTTTTTCAGCAGGCCATCTGCACCTGCTTCTTTGCTAAGCGTTTCCATATTACTGTTGGCGCTGAAAAAAATAACCATTCTGTTTTTAAATGCATCCTGACTTTTTATATACTGTATAGCTTTTACCCCACCCATATCGGGCAGCCAGTTGTCCATTAAAATAACCTGTGGCTGAAAGTTGGTCAGGTCTTCATTTAAATTACGACAATGTTCCCTGCACAAAATTTCATATCCTTTCATTTCCAGGATAGCAGTAGTTACCAAAAGGATATCCCTGTCATCATCGTAGATAAGTATTCTATTGCCCATAGCCCGATATTTGCATGCCCCAAAAATAGCAGATTATCTTATCAAAGTTTATTCAAAAAGATCTTTTACTTATTTGTGGAATAAAGGAAACGAATAACGTGTACATTATTCCCCGATTGTATTGCCCGGCAAAGCACTCTAATTTTTCCGTGAGTTGACAACCGGCTTTTTAATATCCCTATAGTTTTTCCATGATGCTTATAGCAACCATAAAGTGGCATTCATATTTCCTGACCTGGCCGTACCCTGCTATTTTGCAGTTATACGTGATCGGTATGACGGCGACACCTGCACTGAAAAGTCATATCAATGGGAACCGCCATTGCTTTCGTAAACGAAGGTTTGTCCATTGAACAATATTTACCAGGCTACAGCCGGCTTAAATTTGTATGCCCGGCACAGCTTAAGAATACGCTATTGTATGAACAACGCGGTTCTCATCTTTGCTGATGCTCTAAACCGGCACAGAATTTACAACATATTTATAAAAACTATTGTATATGGCAAAGTATTCAAAAAAAGCCCAGGACAAGGTTGAAAAGGTATTGCATGAAAAAAAGCAGGGCAAGCTCAAAAGCGGCAAAAGCGGTAAAAAAGTAACCAGCCGCAAACAGGCTATTGCCATCGGACTGTCGGAAGCCCGCAAAGCGGGAGCTAAGGTGCCCAGAAAAAAGACCGCGAAAAAAAGCCCGGCAAAAAAAAGCAGCCCTAAAAAAACAGCCGCTAAAAAAGGCGCCACCCCTAAAAGCTCCCCACGAAAAGCAGCTTCCAAAAAAACAGCTTCCAAAAAAAGCACAGCCCGTAAGAGCGCTTCACGCAAAACAGCTTCTAAAAAAAGCGCAGCTAAAAAAAGCAGTTCAGGAAAGAAGTCGGGAAAAAGGTCATCCTCAAGTTCCCCGAAATAGGG